>DASTBJ010000482.1:0-10093 GCA_035712125.1 Terriglobia bacterium | reverse complement strand
TGACTGGCCTCCGAGCACACGCCGGCCGACAACTCTCTTTGCGTACTGGACTGTAATACGTCTCTGACCGCGTTCGACAAGAACGACAAATGCCACAATGGCGATAATGACCGCGACAATAATGATGACCGTAAACGGGCTCATGTCGCCGGCAGACACGTTCTGGTAGATTTCGATGATGGCGCTGGGCAGCCGGACAACGATCCCCGCGAAGATGATCAGCGACATTCCGTTGCCGATCCCTCTCTCGGTGATCTGCTCCCCAAGCCACATGATGAACGCCGTGCCTGCGGTGAGCGTGATCATCGTCATCAGGATGAATCCGAGACCCGGGTGCGTCACGACGCCGGCCGTTCTCTGAAAGGCCATGGCCATAGTCGCCGACTGGATTGCGGAGAGAACGACAGTCAGGTACCGCGTGTACGTCGTGATCTTCCGGCGTCCGAGTTCGCCTTCCTTTGAAAGCTTTTCCAGATAGGGCCAGACGACCGTCAACAACTGCAGGATGATCGACGCAGTAATGTACGGCATGATGCCGAGGGCAAATACGGTGAGCCGCCGAAGACTGCCCCCTGCAAACAGATCGAGGAAACCGAGGACGGTTCCTGCGTTCTGCGAGAACCATTGTTCCAGCGCCGCCGGGTCGATATAGGGGATGGGAATGTAGGCGCCTATGCGATAAACGATGAGCAACCCGAGCATGTAGCCGACGCGCTTTTTAAGCTCGGGAACATTCCAAATATTCTGTATCGCTTGAATCACGACGTGATCACCTCAGCCGTCCCACCGGCCTTTGTGATTTTTTCGCGCGCTGTAGCGGTAAAGTAATGTGCCCTCACGTGTAGCGCACGATCGATCTGTCCATCGCCCAGCACCCGCAACCCGTGCTTGGCAATTTTTCGGACGAGTCCCGACGCGACTATCTCCTGCGGACCGACCTTTGCATCCTTGTCGAAGCGAACGAGATCGCCAACATTGACTGCCGTGTGTTCCTTAGCAAAAGGAGCGTTGGTAAAGCCACGCTTCGGAATCCGGCGGTGCAGCGGCATCTGGCCGCCTTCAAAACCACGCTTGCTGTGGGTACCCGAACGAGACCACTGCCCTTTGTTTCCGCGGGTCGCCGTCTTGCCATGGCCGCTACCGGGCCCACGACCGATTCGCTTTCGTTTGTGAGTCGCCCCCTTGTTGGGACCGAAGCTATGCGTTCCACTCGCCATTGGTTTTACTCCACAATCCTCACGAGATGCGGCACCTTTGCGATCATTCCTCGGATCGCCGGTGTGTCGCTGAGTTCCCGGGTCGAATTCAGCTTTGAAAGTCCCAGCCCCTTTACCACAAGTTTCTGATGGACTGTAAATCCGATCGCGCTTCGGTAATATTGAACCTTGATTTTTCCAGGGGCTGTCGCCTGCTTTTTCTTCGTTTGTGCCATTGCCTTATCCCATGATCTCTTCAAGGGACTTTTCGCGAAGCCGCGCGACTTCGCTGGGATTCCGAAGACTCCGCAGCCCTTCGAACGTTGCTTTGATGACGTTATGCGGGTTCGAGGTGCCGATCGATTTCGTCAGCACGTTCGATACGCCGGCCGCCTGCATTACTGCGCGTACCGCCCCACCGGCGATGATTCCCGTACCTTCGACAGCGGGCTTCAGAAGCACCCTGCCTGCGCCAAATAGCCCGAGTACCTGATGGGGTATTGTGTTGTTGGTTAACGGAACCGAGATCATATTCTTCTTTGCGGCTTCGATGGCCTTTCGAATCGCTTGCGGGACTTCCTTGGCTTTGCCGCTCCCGAATCCGACATGGCCGCCCTCATCACCGACAACAACCAGAGCGCTGAAGCTGAGGTTTTTGCCGCCTTTGACCACCTTCGTAACGCGATTTATCGAGACGACGGTGTCCTTTAACTGAAGCTGCGTTGGATCGATACGTTGATTGATCAATGGAAACTCCCTCAGAATTTCAGTCCCGCTTCACGAGCCGCGTCGGCAAGGGCCTTAACCCTGCCATGATAGATGTATCCGCCGCGGTCAAACAGAACGGCCTGAATTCCCTTGTCCTTAGCGCGCTGTGCAACAATCTTACCAACGGTTTTGGCCGCGGCAATATTACCGCCACCCTTCTCACCCTTGCCTTCCGCTTCCACCGTGGAAGCCGCGACAATCGTCTGGCCTTTCGAATCGTCGACAATCTGGGCATAGATGTGTTTGTTGCTGCGAAAAACACACAGACGCGGACGACCTTCGCTTCCGCTGAGGTTCTTGCGGATTCTTTCGTGAATGCGGAGTCTTACTTCGTTGGAATCGACTCTCGGCATGACTACTTCCCTCCAGCCTTTCCGGCTTTCTTCTTCAACCTCTCATTGGTATATCGGATGCCCTTCTGCTTATAGGGATCGGGCTTCTTGAGCGAACGAATGTTTGCGGCGACCTGGCCAAGCAGCTGTCGATCCACGCCCGTCAATACAAGATGGGTTTGCTTGTCGACGGTGGCCGTGATGCCGGGCGGCAAGGGGTACTCGATGGGATGGGAGAAGCCGAGACTGAATATCACCGACGACTTCCTTGCTTCGCAGCGGTAACCCACACCGACGATGTCGAGCTCTCTGGTGAAACCTTCTGTCACACCCCGCACCGCATTGGCAACCAACGCACGCGCCAAACCGTGAAACGCCCTCTGAGGACCGCTGTCATCCTGTCGGACAGCCACCAGTTCCTTATCCTTCTTTTCCCAGCGAATTCCGGGCGGGATAACGTTGGTGACAGAACCTTTGGGCCCTGTAACCACAACGGAATCGGCGCCAATGTCGACCTTCACCTTGTCCGGAAGAGGTATGGGTTTCTTTCCAATTCGAGACATTCCCTGCTCCTTAGTACACGTTACACAGAAGCTCGCCGCCAAAGCCCTGCTTGCGAGCTTCTTTGCCCGTCATGACGCCCCGGGACGTCGTCACGATGTTGATTCCGAGTCCTCCAAGAACCCTTGGAATCTCTTTGCCCGAGACGTACACGCGGCAGCCGGGCCGGCTGACACGTTCGATATTCGTGATGACCCGCTCACCTTTCGGACCGTATTTCAAAAAGACCGTGAGGTAGTTGCGGCTTCCTTCTTCTGCTGTCTTGTAATGAGAAATGTAACCCTCCTCCTTGAGAATCCGCGCAATCTCAGCTTTCAAACGCGAGGCGGGCATATCCACCTTGGCGTGCTTGGCCTGCACGGCGTTCCGAAGTCGGGTCAGCATGTCTGCAATGGGATCGGTCATGGTTCCTCTCGTATTCCTACCAGCTCGACTTGATGACTCCCGGGACTTCACCCGCGAGCGACAACTGCCGGAAACAAATACGGCACAGACTAAACTTCCTCAGGAAACCCCGAGGCCTGCCGCACCGCTTGCAACGGCTGTGATAACGCACGGCGTATTTCTTTTTCGATGCTTCCTTCGCAACTGCCGAAGTACGAGCCATTCTTCACTCCTTACTCGATAACTATTGCCTGAACGGCATTCCGAGCTGTTTCAACAACTCGCGCGCCTCATCATCTGTTCGCGCGGTCGTTACGATTGTGACGTTCATCCCGCGAATCTTGTCGACCTTCTCGTAGGAAATCTCCGGGAAGATCAACTGGTCTCGCAGGCCCATCGTATAGTTCCCTCGCCCGTCGAATGAACGCATGCTCACACCGCGGAAGTCGCGGACACGGGGCAGCACGATGCTGACGAGTCGATCGAGGAATTCGTACATCCTGTCGCCCCGGAGCGTCACTGCAGCGCCGATGGGCATGTTCTGGCGAAGCTTGAAGTTCGCGATGGACTTCTTTGCCCGCGTAACGACAGCGCGCTGACCGGTAATGCGGCCCAGTTCATCGACGGCAACGTCCATGATCTTGGCGTTTGCGATCGCTTCGCCGAGTCCCATATTGACGACAATCTTTTCGAGCTTCGGAACCGCCATGACGTTTCCGTACTTGAAGTGCGTCATCAGGGCCGGCACCACTTCCTTCGAGTACCGGACCCTCATGCGGCTGGGCTCGGCCGGTCCCCTCGGCTTCGCGGCCTTTGGAGCGGCTTCCGGCGCCGGGCTTTCGCCTTTCTTTTCCTTCTTCTGCTTGTTGGGCTCTTTCTTGCTCACTGTGATGCCTCGCTGCTACTCGATCGTGCTTCCGCACTTCTTGCAGATCCGAACCGTTCTTTCATCGGCCAGAACCTGGTGCTTGATCCGCGTGTGTTTCCCGCAGTTCTTGCAAACCAGCGCAACATTCGAAAGGTTGATCGCAGACTCCTTTTCGATGATGCCCCCCTTGACGTTTCGCTGGGGGTTGGCGCGGGTGTGACGCTTGATCATCTGAATGCCTTCGACAACGATCTTGCCATCCGCCGGCTTGACGATCAGAACCCGTCCGGTTTTGCCTCGGTCTTTACCGCTCAGCACGTAGACCTGGTCGTTCTTTTTAATTGGAGGAAGCGTCGGCATTAGATTACCTCCGGTGCAAGCGACACAATCTTCATAAACTTCTTGTCGCGCAATTCGCGCGCAACGGGACCGAACACGCGGGTCCCGATAGGTTCATGGTCATCATTGATCAATACGGCCGCATTTTCATCAAATCGGATGTATGACCCGTCCTTGCGCCGCGTTTCCTTTCGCGTGCGTACGATGACGCACTTCACCACACTCCCCTTCTTTACATTGCTGTCGGGGCTGGCTTCCTTGACCGAGGCCGTAATGATGTCTCCAAGTCCGGCCTTCAAACCTGTCGAGCCGCCGAGAGGCAGGATGCACGAAAGTTTTCGGGCGCCCGAGTTGTCCGCTACTTCGAGGATCGTTCTCATTTGAACGGGCATAGTCGATCTCCTTACCTCAATCTACTGGGCACCGGCGGGCACTACCGCGGCGATCGTGGCGGCCCGAACCACTTCCTTCAAAACCCAGCGCTTCCGTTTGCTGAGGGGCCGGGCTTCGACGATGCGCACCATGTCGCCTTCCTTCGCCTTCCCGTGCTCGTCATGTGCCATGAATTTCGAACGCTTGGTAACGATCCGCTTGTAAACCGGATGTGCTACGCGGCGACGCACTTCTACGACGATCGTCTTCTGCATCTTTGCGCTGGTGACCACGCCCACCTTCTCCTGGTGGTGGCGGACAACCTTCTCTGTTGTGGCGGTCGCGTCAGTCATTCTTGTTTCCCTTTGTCTTCTCGCGAAGAATTGTCTCCAAACGGGCCCTTTGTTTTCGGAGCTCCCGAGTCTGCTTGAGCGCCTCGGTCTGCCCCATGATCCATTGAAACCGCAGCCGGAACAGCTGGGCGCGCATGTCCGCAGACTGTGCATTCAGCTCGTCGACCGACATATCGCGGAGTTTCTTCACCTGATCTGTGGATTTCATCACTATCCTGCCTTTTCAAGCCGCATCACGAACCTCGTGTGCAGGGGCAACTTGGCTGCTGCCAGCTTCATCGCTTCACGGGCAACCGATTCGGGCACGCCTTCCATTTCATAGATGATTCGACCGGGCCGCACCACGGCTACCCAGTACTCGGGTGCGCCTTTGCCTTTTCCCATGCGTGTTTCCGCGGGCTTCTTGGTGACCGGCTTGTCGGGGAAGATGCGGATCCAGACCTTGCCGCCGCGCTTGACGAACCGAGTGATAGCGATACGCCCGGCTTCGATCTGGCGGTCGGTGATCCATCCGGCATCGAGAACCTTCAACCCGTAATCCCCGAATTCGAGCGCCGACCCGCGCCAGGCCTTGCCGCGCATACGTCCGCGTTGTTGCTTGCGGTACTTAACTTTCTTAGGCATCAACATAAGATCAAACCTCTTCTCAGCGTCGGGCCCACCCTCGGGATCGCTTCGGTAAACCGCAGTTCGGCGGCCTCCTTACTGCCCTCGGGTTCCCCCACGCTCTAAACGCGTGCCGCGGCCGGCCCCTGGGGGGTGCGGTTGGGCAGAATCTCTCCTTTGTAAATCCAGCACTTCACACCAATCACGCCGTAGGTCGTGTAAGCCTGCGCGAATCCGTAATCGACATCGGCGCGCAGCGTATGCAACGGTAACCGTCCCTGCAGGTACCATTCAGAGCGCGCGATTTCAGCGCCGTTCAACCGGCCGCTGACGCGCACCTTGATGCCCTTCGCTCCAAATCGCAGCGCGGAGTCCACGGATTTGCGCATCGCACGGCGGAAAGCGATGCGTTTCTCCAACTGCATTGCGATCGATTCCGCTACAAGCTGGGCATCGAGTTCAGGCCGGTGGATCTCCTGGATGTTGATATAGACTTCGCGATTCGTACGCTTCTGAATGTCGACCTTTAGTTTGTCAATTTCCGCACCCTTGCGACCGATGATGATGCCCGGACGCGACGTATAAATCGTGATGCGAAGCTTGTTGGCCATCCTTTCGACCTCAATGCTGGCCACTCCCGCGTGCTGAAGTTGCGCCTTGAGATCGCGCTTCAACTTCAGATCTTCGTGCAGCAGACGCGAATAGTCGCGCTTTGCGAACCAACGGGACCTCCAGGGCTTCGTAACGCCCAGCCGGAAGCCATAAGGATGTGTCTTTTGACCCATTATTCCCTCTCTCCGAGTTCGATCGTAATGTGACTCGTGCGACGCTGATACCGGTAGGCCCGGCCCATCGGAGCGGGGCGAATCCTTTTCTGCCGCGGACCTTCATTGATGAAGGCTGTCTCGACAAACAGGTTGTCGACATCAACGGCCTCAGACTTCTGGCTGGCGTTTGCGACTGCCGAACGCACAACCTTTTCGATCTCGCTGGTCGCGCCCTTGTTCGTGAATTTCAACGTCATCAGTGCTTCGTTGACGTTTTTCCCGCGAATCAAGTCCACGACAAGCCTCGCCTTCTGAGGCGACATTCTGATAAATCGGCCTGATGCTTTACTGATCAAGCGTCCTCCTATGCCTTCGGAGCGGGTGGCGCTCCTGCCGGCGCCGGTGCTGCCGCGGGGCCGACGGCCTTGTCCTTCGAACCACTGGCGCTGTGTCCCTTGAACTGACGGGTCGGCGCAAACTCGCCGAGCTTGTGGCCCACCATGTTTTCCGTCACGTAAACGGGAATGAATTTCTTCCCGTTATGGACAGCGATCGTATGACCGACCATTTCCGGAGTAATCGTCGAACGGCGCGACCACGTCTTGTACACTTTGCGCTCGTTGGCCGCATTCATGTTCGTTATGGCCTTCAACAGCGGCGCGTCAATGAAGGGACCCTTTTTGACTGAGCGTGCCATGTTATTTTGTCTTCCTCTTCACGATGAACTTGTCAGTCCGCTTGTTATTCCTCGTCTTGTAGCCAAGCGTCGGCTTTCCCCACGGCGTCATGGGGTGATAACCCTTCACGCGGCCCTCGCCTCCTCCATGCGGATGGTCGACGGGGTTCATCACGACACCGCGGACCGTCGGGCGGATGCCCATATGCCGTACCCGTCCGGCCTTGCCGAGCGTGATGTTTTCGTGATCCAGATTGCCGACCTGCCCGATCGTCGCCATGCAGTTGACGTTAACGAGCCGAACTTCTCCGGACGGCAGCTTGACGTGCGCGTAGGCGCCTTCCTTGGCGACCAGCTGAGCTCCGGCGCCTGCACTTCGCGCCATCTGGGCGCCTTTGCCCGGCCGAAGCTCAATGTTGTGCACGGTCGTTCCGAGCGGGATGTTCTTCAGCGGTAGAGCGTTGCCCACAAGGATATCCGCATCCGCGCCGGAAACGACCGACATGCCCACCTTCAACCCGGAGGGCTGAAGGATATAACGCCGCTCGCCATCGGCATAGCTGAGCAGCGCGATGAAGGCGGATCGATTCGGATCATACTCAATCGTCTCGACCTTCGCAGGAATTCCGGCCTTGTCTCGTTTGAAGTCGATGATGCGATAGTGTTTCTTGTTGCCGCCGCCGCGATGCCGCACGGACAGTCGTCCATAACTATTGCGCCCGTCGATGCGGCTCTTCGACTCCAGAAGAGGCTTGTACGGCTCGTCGGTCGTCAGTTCCTGGTTGTAGTCCAGTACCGTCTTGAAACGGAGTGAATGGGTCTTCGGCCTGAAACTCTTAATAGCCATCAGAAGTTCTCCCCGTACTCGATCATTTTTTCGCCCTCACGAAGCGTGACATACGCTTTCTTCCAATCCGGCCGGTATCCCGAGTAACGCCCGCGACGTCGCATCTTGCCGGGCACGTTCATGGTGCGCACCTGCTGGACTTTCACCTTGAAGATTCTTTCAATCGCTTCCTGGATCTGCTTCTTGCTCGCACTCTCAATGACTTCGAAACAAAGGGTCCGTGTCCGTTCGCTCTCCTTCAGAGTCAGACCTTTCTCTGTGATCACCGGACGAACAATGACATCAAAATGGGTGCTCATTTCTTCAGCACCTCCTCCAAAGCCTGGATGGCCGCTTTCGAGAACACCACGTGACGCGCGTTCAGCAACTGATAGGGAGTCACTTGAAGACTGGGAACCAGGTGTACTTCTGCAATGTTGCGAGCGGCGCGCCACAAATTGTCGTTCGCCTGGTTATCGATAACGAGAACCTTCCGCTCACAACCCAGCTTCGTAAGCGCCTGGGAGAACGCCTTCGTCTTGTGATCCGAGAGCGTGAATGCGTCGACGATATTGAGCTGGTTTTCCTTCAGTTTCAGTGCGAGGGCGGAACGGAGAGCGGCTCGAAACATTTTGCGGGGCAGGTGGTATTCGTAATCCCTCGGCTGAGGGCCGAAGACCGTACCGCCCTTGCGCCACAGCGGATTCCGGATTTCTCCGACGCGGGCGCGGCCGGTACCCTTTTGCCGCCACGGCTTCTTTCCGCTTCCGGAAACGTCCTTGCGGGTTTTCGTCTTGTGCGTACCGGCGCGCTGGCTGGCCAGATACTGCTTCACGGCATCGTTCAGTAGACCTTCATTGACCGGCCCGCTGAAGACGTCGTCAGACAAATCGAGCTTGCCGACGACTTCGTTTTTCAGATTCTTGATATCGACTGTCGCCATATTTACCGCCCCGACTTCTCCAGGACGAGGTAGCCGCCCGCTGGTCCCGGTACTGCTCCGCGCAGATAAACGAGATTGTTTTCCTGATCCACGCGTTCAACGCGCATATTTCGGACGGTCACCCGTGCATGCCCGAGATGACCCGCCATTCGCATCCCCTTGATCACGCGCGATGGAAACGCCGAAGCGCCAATCGACCCGGGAGCACGGTGAAACATCGAACCATGACTGGCACGGCCACCGCGGAAATGATGTCTCTTGATCAATCCGCCAAATCCGCGTCCCTTGCTGGTCCCGATGACGTGTACGCGCTCCCTCTCGGCGAAGATGTCACAGAGAACCTTGTCGCCCGGGTTTGGGCTGTTGTCGCCATCGAAGCGCATTTCGCGCAATACGCGAACAGGCGCCGCGCCCGCTTTCTTGAAGTGCCCCGTCATGCCCTTCGTGACGCGCTTCGGCTTGATGAACTCCACGAAGCCCAGCTGGACGGCCTCATAACCATCCTTGTCGACAGTCTTTTTCTGCACGACAACGCAGGGGCCGGCCTGAACCACGGTAACCGGAACGACGGTACCGTCGGCCTGAATAACCTGGGTCATTCCGACCTTCTTGCCTATTAGTCCGCTGATCATTTTGAATGCTCTCTTCCGAATGCCTTGATCTCGACGTCAACACCGGCCGGCAGATCGAGCTTCATGAGCGCGTCCACGGTTTGTGGGGTCGGCTCAAGAATATCGAGCAGCCTCTTATGCGTCCGAATTTCAAACTGCTCACGCGACTTCTTATCGGTGTGAGGAGACCGCAGGACCGTGAATTTATTGATAACTGTGGGCAGTGGAATCGGTCCCGCGACCCGTGCGCCGGTTCGTTTCGCCGTATCGACAATCTCGGTTGCCGATTGATCGAGAACCCTCGAGTCGTATGCTTTCAGTCGAATTCGAATCTTTTCGTCCATGGTTTTTACTCACTAATCTCTGCGACAGTGCCGGCGCCGACCGTGCGGCCGCCTTCGCGAATGGCGAACCGCAACCCCTTCTCCAGCGCCACCGGCGTGATCAGCGTGATCTCCAGCGACACATTGTCGCCGGGCATCACCATCTCC
>DASTBJ010000481.1:0-8555 GCA_035712125.1 Terriglobia bacterium | reverse complement strand
TCGATGTAGCGAGACTCGTTAACGCCGCCGGAGTGCATCTCGGCCAGGATGATCTTCCACCTTCGTTAGCTCGAATGGTTCTCTCGCAAGAGCAGGTGATCGGTCTCTCCACCCACGACCTGCAACAGGCCAGGGACGCAGAGCAAGCCAGTGTGGACTATGTCGCCGCAGGACCTGTCTTCCCGACAACAACCAAACAAAACGCGTCGCCTGCGCTCGGACTGGAGCGACTTCGGGAAATCTGTTCCACTATTCGCAAACCAGTTGTGGCAATTGGTGGGATCACGCTCGAATCCGCGCGCGAGGTTTTGGACTGCGGTGCGGTATCGGTTGCTGTAATTGGCGATCTCCTCCGGTATGGCAATGTAGCGGACCGCACGCGTGTCTGGGTGCGACGTCTTGAGTCGTGACGTAACGCTAAAAATCTACCTCATCAGCTTCAAGGCGGGCCGAGTGGGTCTTTTCGCCCCTCGTGAAGATCTCGAGCGTTTCGAAAAGGATGCCAATGACCGCCTGCGTAGAATCATTGACTGGCTTCAAGCCAGCCGTTTCTCTCTGGTCTCCTGGCTTGGACGAGTTCTTTACTCCTGCCGAGGATATTACGTAAGGCTTGAAGCTCGGCTGGATCCGATCGAGCGGATACTGAAGGCAATGGACTCCGCAGGCCGTTATGCAGTTTGTTACCCGGAGGGTTGGGAGGAGCAATTCGCGCGAAAACAGTTCTTTGCGCGGCTGCGACGACAACGCATAAAACATATGATGTGGTGCGGCGTTGATTTCGTCTGTAGTGTGGCGGCGCTGGCGATCGCATTTCTGCCGGGGCCAAACCTCGTTGGCTGGTATCCCTTCCTGCGGGCGCTGAGTCATTACCACGCGGTTTGCGGGACTGGAGCGGCGCTCCGATCAAGCACGATCGCGTTTAAGGGCTTGCCTGAACTCCGCACTCTCGAAGAAAATCTTCAGGCTCCCGGCTTCAATCGAAAGAGGATTCATGCCATTGCGGAAGACCTCAAGATCAGCGGACTGGAGCAGTTCCTCGAGAGGATGGTTTAATGCGCATCTCGCTGCGACGATGTCCGCCCACATCGGCCTTGTTTGTCGATTATCTTGAGAGCTGGGCTCGCGTTGAGAGTTTCTATTCACAGTCCTATTCGCTCGAGTCAATCGAGCGTTTTGCTCGCGAACGACGCCCTCTGGAAGCCGGGCACCTCCAGGTGTTGTGCGAGGTTCTCGACGAACAGCAGGCCCGATGGGGAGGAAATCCGAGAGGCGTAAGCAAGCTCGCGTCTGGCGCTGTTGCCGTCGTTACAGGACA
Organism: Terriglobia bacterium; assembly: GCA_035712125.1. Lineage (GTDB taxonomy): Bacteria > Acidobacteriota > Terriglobia > 20CM-2-55-15 > 20CM-2-55-15 > DASTBJ01. Next base: position 7,240 of record DASTBJ010000481.1, on the reverse strand, counting down.
GCAACCCACTCTCTTCACGGGACCTCTGTTCTGCATTTTCAAGGCAATTTCCGCCATCAAGATTGCCGAAAAGCTCGAGCAGGCAGGTGTGCGCGCAGTGCCTGTGTTCTGGATCGCAGCGGAAGACCATGATTTCGAGGAAATCTCTTCCGCATGGATCATTGACCGGAATTCGGATCTCCGCCGGCTGTCTGTGGACTTGACGGATACGGAACCTGTGCCTGCCGGATGGCTCACCTATAAGGAGGATGTCCGGACTGCTGTCACGGAATGCCTCTCAAAACTCCCTCCGTCCGAATTTACCGTTCCGCTGCAAACGATGCTCGAAAGCTCGTACAAGCCGGGCACGTCACCGGTAGAAGCATTTGCGCGCATGATGACGACGTTGTTTCGAAACACCGAACTGACGCTGGTTGATCCCTTGAATGACAAGCTGAAGGCGATCGCTCAACCGATCGTCAACGCCGCGATCTCGCGAAATTCGCAGATGCGTTCCGCGATTATGGCGCGCAGCCGGGCGCTTACCGATGCCGGCTATCACGCACAGGTGAAAGTGGACGACACCTTCACCGGATTGTTCGGATACCGAGGGCGCTCGCGTGTAGCGCTTCGACCGGATGATTTGAAAAATGGTGTGTCGTGGAGTCCAAATGTCTTGTTGCGTCCCATCGTGCAGGACTCGCTGTTTCCAACGGCAGCATACGTCGCGGGGCCGGCCGAGGTGGCCTACTTTGCCCAGGCTTCTGCGGTCTATCAAACCCTGGAACGGCCGATGCCCCCGATATTCCCGCGTATCAGCGCCACATTGATCGAGCCTCGCATTGCACGTATCCGGGACAAGTATGGACTGGATCTGGAGGACGTTTTTCGCGGCCGCGAGCACCTTCGAAGGAAAATGGTAAGCACAACTGAGGACGACAGCGCCTTCGACCGTGTGACCGGTGCGATTGAAGCGGAATTGAACTCGCTGGCGTCTCTTCTCACCGCCGTGGATGAAACCCTCGCCGGCGCGCTTGACACATCCCGTCAGAAAGTCAAGCACCAGCTGGAGTCGCTTCACAATAAGTACATCAATGCCGTCTCGAGGCGTAATGAACTTCTTGACCGGCATCTGGACTCGGTCTGTAACTCGCTATTTCCCGAAAAGAAACAGCAGGAGCGCGTGATTAACATCAGTTCGCTTTTTGCGCGCTACGGTTCGGAGCTTGTTTCCAGGCTGATGGACATTCTGAGTCTCGATACCCGGGAACATCAGGTGGTGGAGCTGTGAGGATCGGCATTACGTGTTATCCAACCTATGGTGGAAGCGGCGTCGTCGCTACGGAATTGGGCAAGGAACTTGCGGTCCGCGGACACGACATCCATTTCATCAGCTACGCTCTGCCGATTCGTCTTAGTCTGACAGATCGAATATTCTTCCATGAGGTGGAGGTCCTCTCATACCCGCTGTTTGAATACCCGCCATACGACCTGGTGTTGGCAACAAAGATGGCGGAGGTCACGGCGCGCTACAACCTCGACATCCTTCACGTTCACTACGCCATTCCGCATTCCATCAGCGCATACCTGGCGAAGATGATGCTTCCAGATCGAAAGATTCCGTTTGTGACGACACTTCACGGAACAGACATCACTCTGGTCGGCAACGACCGCTCCTATCTTCCAATTACTCGTTTTGGTATCGAGCAAAGCGACGCGGTGACGGCAGTGTCTCAATACCTGCTCCAGAGAACGGTTGACGAGTTTAATATCCAGCGGCCGATCTCGGTAATTCCCAACTTCGTGAATTGTGACGTTTATAGCCGAGCCACCGAAGGTTCGTTGCGCCGCAAGTATGCAAAGGATGAGGAATCGATTTTCATCCACATTTCAAATTTCAGACCCGTAAAGCGTATCGAGGACGTCATCGCGGTCTTTGCGCGGGTTAGAGCGGAATGTCCAGCGCGGCTTCTGCTTGTTGGTGACGGACCGGAACGGCCAAAGGCGGAATGGCTGGCGGAAACTCAAGGCGTCTCAAAGGATGTGCTTTTCCTTGGGAAGCAGAGTGAAATGGCGCCACTTCTTTCAATTGCCGACGTCTTGCTGCTTCCGAGCGAGAATGAGTCATTCGGTCTGGTCGCCCTTGAAGCGATGGCATGCGAGGTGCCCGTCGTGGCCACAAGAATCGGCGGCCTTCCTGAGGTCGTGGAACACGACGAAGACGGGTTCCTGCTAGGTTTGGGCGACGTGGCGGGAATGGCTGAGGCCAGTCTCAAACTGGTAAAAAACGCACAACTTCGGGATGAAATGGGTAGGTCTGCCCGGAAGCATGCCCTGCGTGATTTTTGCTCTACAAAGATCGTCCGGCATTACGAGCAGCTTTACCTGCAAACCATAGAAGACTCAGGCCGAAACCGCTAAAAAGGCCTCCTCCCAGTCTTTCCAGGCACCTACGGACAATAGTCGGATTTCCGCATGGAACGTCAAATGATGGCAAGAGTCCTGAAGGTTGCGAAGGAGGTATAGAAGCGATGGTCAGGCCGTACATTCCCTCAGAAGGTTTGTTAGATCCAGAGTTGCGCAGTGCCGAGGTGCTGGATTTCGAGCGACAGTTGCTAGGAAGAGTGGTAGGGCAGGATCGTGCGGTTCGTCGCATCGTCAATATGTACCAGATCTATCTTGCAGGGATGTCGACACCGGGGCGTCCCATCGGCAACCTGCTGTTTCTGGGACCAACGGGATCTGGAAAGACGCGCGTCGTAGAAGCTTCCGCCGAAATCCTTTTCGGCAGTCCAAGGGCGTTCATCAAAGTGGATTGCGCCGAATTTCAGCACAGCCACGAAATAGCCAAGCTAATCGGGTCCCCTCCGGGATACCTCGGGCATCGAGAAACACCGCCTTTGCTCACGCAGGAAGCTATCGACCAGCATCAAACCGAGAGCACAAAGATGACGTTCATTCTCTTCGATGAAATCGAAAAAGCCAGCGATGCTCTCTGGCAGCTTTTGCTCGGTGTTCTGGATAAGGGCACGCTGACGCTTGGTGATAACCGAAGAGTCGATATGTCCCGATGCGTCATTTTCATGACCTCGAACCTGGGCGCCGTCGAGATGGCCGAAATGCTGCAAGGCGGGGGCATTGGATTTGCTTCAGGGAATCGGAACGGCATCGCTACCGTTACCGCTCTGGACAATAAGCTCTATCGAACAGCCCTGGAAGTCGCGAAACGGAAGTTTTCTCCCGAGTTCATGAATCGCATCGACAAGGTCGTTGTGTTCCGGGCTCTGAGCGAAGACGACCTGCGCCAGATTCTCGAGATCGAACTCAGGGAGGTCCAGAACAGAATCATCGCGTCGCAGATGAATCGGCAGTTCGCTTTCGAATGCACGAAGCAGTCGAAAGAGTTCCTCCTGAAAGAAGGTACGGATCTCAAGTATGGCGCACGCCATCTCAAGAGAGCGATCGAGCGCCATCTGGTATTCCCGCTGTCGAATCTGATTGCGACGGGCCAGATAAATCAGGCGGACGTTATCAAGGTGGACCTTAACGATGAAGGCGACAAGCTCACGTTTTGCAAAGAGCGGGAGATGCCTGCTTTCGGTCTCGATACTCCAAACCTTGTCGGCTACCCGAGTCGAAGAGTGACACGAGTCGGGGCGCGTGCTGCAGCCTCAGAGAGCCAGGTAGCCGGAGTGGATCGTACCCGGAAAGCCTAAAGTGATGAAAGAGCCGGCAGCGCTCTTGAGATACGGGGCTGCTTCGTCCGTCGAATCGATCTGGAACTTCCGCCTTCAAGCGAGGTTGAAGAAGTGAAATGGAAGTCACTGAAAAGAAAGCCGGCGAGCGGACTTGAACCGCTGGCCTGCTGATTACGAATCAGCTGCTCTACCAGCTGAGCTACGCCGGCAAAAAAATGCTCACCCGCTAGGGGTGAGCAATAGTGGCAAAGAGAAAAAGGATCAAAGACCTCGCGGATTGCGTGGTCGAAGCTCCTGATGCCAGTAAATTTAAGTAGGGGGGTGGGGGTTGTCAACGAATTATTTTGAACCCTTCGCAAACTGTTTGGATCGTTGATCTTACTTCCCTACGGCCGTGAAGAACCACTCCGTTCCTCGATTTGCCTGTCTGTAACTCCTTCAGCCAGCTTGAGTTGGATGATTTCCATTGACTGCGGCCGATCAAAAACCCGGTCCGGATACCGCGACTTTACGAACACTCTAAGGCCTCCATAGCTGATGCCAACCATCGTGGTGAAAGCGAGTCCCAGGCCGATGAATGTGAAGATCGTGATGAGCATCGTACCGAGTCCAAGACCAGGTAGCGGTTCGTCCCACGTCACTTTGAACTGATGATTTACGCCAGAGAGAATCGACGAAGCCATTGTTTCACTCGCCGAACCATAGACAACGGCGAGGAGCGGTCCGGCTCTCTTCCGGAATGGCGATGGCCCCGCCGTTCCATCTATCGCATCGGTGTACTTCTTAGCGATGTGCTGCGTGGGATACAACACGAGTAACAGATGAGCGAGTCTTCCGTTGACGCGATACGTGGCGATTGCGGCTTCCGCGCTGGAGTCAAAGCCAAGATTTTCAGGGTCGATTCCAACACCACGATCGATCTTCTCGCCATTCAGAAGGTATTTCTCGGTTCCCTCCACCAGGTTTTCAGTGGGCAGATAGGCAGCAACAGGAGGTTTTTGCGATCGACCGAGTATGCTTCGCGACAATGACTTTGCGACTTGATCACGCGCTGCTTCAGAGCCCTCGACCCGCACGGCGTAATTCGATTGCCAGAAATAAACCTGATTCTGTCTCCGAAAACTGGCTGCGCCGAGCACGATCGGCGTTGGTTCGCCGCCAGTCGCGGTGCGCTGGTACGTGTACACGCCGTAGGCTGCCGGGGCATCGAGCATCTGAAACAGCGTTACCTTTACCGGGCTATCGAGAATCCGGACTTCGGCCTCAGCAACGGCTTTGGCACCATACAGCCTGAGTGTTGGGGCCAGATCCTTGTCGAAGGCTTCGAGCATTCCAGCGTCGTATTGAACGGGCGTCCCTTTGGACTCGAGACCGGGTATCTTCTGGAGTTCACCAAGGAGGCTGGGCAGGGGCGTTTGTCTGTCCTGTGCGGCCGAAACGGATGCGCAGACAACAAGGACTAATCCGACGTGAAACCAACGTCTCCACATAGTCTTCTCGCGTACTGCGGCCGACTAATTTGCGGCTCGCGTACCGCTGAGCGTTTCAGCGTAGGATTTTATACCTCGATAGAGGGACTCGGCAATCTTCTGTCGGTAATCAGGGGTTTTTAGCCGCTTTTCCTCATCCGGATTGGTGATAAAGGTGATTTCTGCCAGCACCGACGGCATTGTGGCGCCTACCAGCACGACGAAAGGCGCTTGCTTGACCCCTCGATTTGAACCCGCATTCGTGCGTGCGCTCATGGCGGTCTGGATGTGCTTTGCCAGTTCGCGCGACTCGTCAGCCTTATCGTTCAGCACAATCTTTTGAAGAATATCCTGCAGTTCGTGGATTTTTTTCTCGGATGCGGCATTCTCGCGAGTTGCTGTTGCGAGTGCATCACGGGACTGCGTGTTGAGGTTCAGGAAAAATGTTTCGACGCCACGAACGCCTTTCTCCGCACTGGAATTGGCATGGATGGAAATAAAAAGGTCCGCTTTCTCCTGGTTCGCCATCTCGGTGCGCGACTCGAGGGCTACAAACGTATCGGTGTCTCGCGTAAGAATAACCTCCGCTCCCATCTGTTCCTCGAGGAGAGTCTTCAGGCGCTTGGACACATCGAGAACAAGCTCCTTCTCGGTAAATCCTGTCGGCCCGATGCTGCCCGTGTCATGGCCTCCGTGCCCGGCATCAATGACGACTCGCGAAAGTTTCAGGCCCAGACTGCGGATCAGCGACCGGTCTCCGAGGCTCGTCGGCTTGGCTGCAGTCACGACACGGTTCGATGGCTCCTGGCGCACCGGAACAACGTTCGTTTCCGCGGTTGTTGTCTGTGTAGCCGCAGGAGTGCCCTGCCCTGCCGGCGGAACCGGTTCCACGCGAGAAGACGCTGGCGGCGGTGGTGGCACACTGGCGGGAGCTGATGAGGTGATCACCGGCTTAGGTGCTGACGTTGTCATCGGGGCTGCCGGTGTTCGCGGCTCGGAAACGTCCAGCGTGAGACGATTGGAATCCTTCAGATTCGTTATCGCCACGTTTTTCATCGCCGTGCCGTCCAGGACGATCCGGACCGTAGAAACATCGAACTGGGCCACTCGAATCTTCTGCAGGGCCTTCGCGTCGACCTGCCATTCCTTACCGATGAGAGCGGAATTCAATTTCGCCGGGAAAACATCGATAAAGTATCGATCGGGAGATCTGGCTTCGCCTTCTCTGAAGGTCACACTGCCGACGAGATCCACAACCACTCGGATTGGCCGCTCCTCTTCCGAGAAGCGAATATTTTCTACGCTGGCCGAATCCTTAACAGCAATGGCTTCGGCTGCACCGGGGCCATTCAACCGCGCAATATCTCGAGTTGCCACGTCGCGGAAGGGCGTCTGTGGGTAATCCTGCAGCAGGAACTGCAAGGTCTTGACCGCGTTCTTTGGCTCCCTGATTTCTTCGTAAAGACGCGCGATTGACGTGAGGGCATTGTCTGCCCACGCCGTGTGCGGGGTAATCAGGTACACGCGTTCGTAAGCTCGAATAACCTTGAGGTATTCAGCTCGAGACCTCGAGACTTCCGGCTGCTCTTTTAAAGACGCTTCCAGTCTTTCGGCCGCTCTAAACTGCGCGGCCGCCTGCTGGCTCGGCGATTGGCCGAAAGCGGAGGCCACGCCGACGAAAACGGCTAGCAGGACAGCACACTTCTTTTTAATCAATTCGGTGGTCCCATATTGGAGAAACGAATGACGCCCCGCTCACCCACGCTGCTGTACATGATGGCCGGTGGCTTCGGGGGCGGGGGCACAGGCGCGGCAACGACCTGCGCGTCACCGGAAGCCGCCACGGACTTTGGCCCATTCTCCGGTTTGTAAATCGTTTTGATTTTGCGAACGTAGTCGACGGTTTCCCGGATCTGCGGCACTCGACCGAGGCGTTCAACCAGGTTCTCTCCGGCGTTGTATGCGGCAAGCTGAAGATCGAGATTATGGGCGCCGAATTTGTCTTGCAGGAACTTGAGCTAGCGGACACCCCCTTCGATATTCTGTGCGGGGTCAAAGAAATCCTGGACGCCGAACCTCTTACCGGTTGCTGGT
>DASTBJ010000480.1:0-3351 GCA_035712125.1 Terriglobia bacterium | reverse complement strand
TTTCGAGTTGCACCAGGAACTCCGGGGTGCACCACGGGCGGCCATGGAACGTGTGAGAACGAATTGCACGCTGCTCTTCTTCAGGGTGATCGATCCGTAACCACTCGGACCAGTTCGCGATAACGCCATTCGGCGGGAAGTCGGGATCCAGCAGAACGTCGTCACGCAAACCGCAATGTGCGGCCGCACCCGACCATAAATAATCTTCCGCGCGCGCGACCATCCCGGCGCGCACTGGGTTTCTTTCGACATACCGAACCGCGTTCCACATGTGGACATCGTCGGTGGCGCACATCTGTGGCCGGCCTTCCCACGCATGGCCGGAAAACCTGTACTTGGCATTGAAGTATGTTGAATAGCTGGTATGTGCGAGATGTAGAGCGCGTGAAATCGAGTTTTCACTCTTTGGAACAGCAATCAGGTGAATATGATTCGTCATTAGCGTGTAGGTCGAAATGCAGAGACCGAACCTCGAACAACCTTCTTTCAGGGTTCGAATGTAAACGAGGAAATCTCGGTCTTCGTGAAATAGAGGCTCCTTACGAACGCCACGTTGATACACGTGATGTGCAAGACCGGGGACGACACAGCGGGCGAATCTGGGCATGGGGATACTTTCTGGCAGGAAAACAAAGGGCGCAGCGATTCTACACTCAAGGCGTCTGAGAGCACCGTCGAAAAAATGGAAACAACGGGCCTGGCCCCGATCTACATGTCGTTGTGGACGACTTTGCCGCCGACGATGGTCAGCAGCGAACGGGTTTTGCGGATGTCGTCCTCGGGAATGGTCAGGACGTCGCGATCCAATACGGCGAGATCGGCGTGGTTTCCGACTTCAATGGAACCGAGATCGTCTTCCCAGATGAACCATTTGTTCGCGGCGGTCGCCATGCGCAGGACTTCCTGGCGAGTGAGTACCTGATCGCCGAGAATCGCCTGCCCGGCCAGATTCTTTCCTGTCGCCATTGTCGAAAAGTTCATCCAGGGATTGATCACCGTGATATCGCCGCCGTCGGAGTGATAGCCCGTCTTGATGGGATGGTTCAGGAGCATGCGGTACGGCGGGCCGAGGCCGTTAGGGTTCGCATTCTGACCAGGGGCACGCAGTGGCCCCCATCCAACAAGAACACCCATGCCGAGCGCATGCGCCCTGTCTGCCAGTTCCCGCGGAAAGTCCGGGATGTGCGAAAGGATCCATCGCAACTGGGTGAGGGGAATTTCCGCGTTGACGGTTTCGCGGTCGCGAATGAGAGCGGTTGCGCCATTCAGATTGAGCGCGTGATCTTCGCCCCGCCATCCGGCCCGTGCAATCGCGCGAAGGCCTTCGATGCCACCGCCGGTGAATTCTCCAATACCTCCGGTTCTCAGCCAATCATTCCCGAAGAACGGAAACGAATTTCGGAGCCGTTGCGAGAGTGTCGGAAGCGGCGGATTTGCGTTGGGGGGATCCTGATGTAGAAAGTCAAGCCGCACCCGGGCGGGCAACCTTCCTTCGCGATTCAGCGCGAGAAACGGTTCGTGCATGGTGTAGGTGTTCTCGTTGGCAATCCCGGTAGCCGGAGCGTCGGAATGAAACGCTCCGGAATCGCGATGCGTCGTGATCCCAAGCTTCGCGTAGTACTGCAGAGCGCCGAGCGCTGTTCGTTTCCGCGTCTCCGGCGTCAGCAGTTCCTTGCGAAGTGTTTGAAGCGCGAGACCTGCGGCCTGCCCTGCGATTGCACCGTCCGCGCCTACCATCACGCCTTTCGCCTCGAGCCACGCTTTGCCCTTCGTGTTGGTGCGCGTCCCTCCGGAAGCGGCCTGCAGATAAACCGGCCGATCCACGGCATCAAGCTCTGTAAGGTTCGGCATGCGCCTCTCCGCAAACTGCATTGCGGAAATGGGGCCGACACAGGTGATGAACTCGTCCCGGGGAACATCCGCGCTTCGGGTCTTGAGTTCGCTGATGGCATCGGGAATTGTGAACACGTGCTCGAGCGGCGTGTGCCAACCCGGCCGATTGCCCACAAGGACAATATGGTTGTGGGCATCAATGAGGCCGGGAATCATCGTTCTTCCCATGAGGTTCACCGTTCGAAGACCGGACGGGATCATCAGAGCATTCCCCACTTCCGCAAAACGCCCGCTTCGGATGATCACCTGGGAAACGATACGGTTCGTCGCATCCATCGTGTGTATCCGGCCATTGATCAGCGCAAGGTCCTCGCCGGGACTTGCAGTCATTTGTGCGAACGCGGTCCGGCTGAAGCCGCTAGTCAGGGCGAGCGCTGTCGCACTGCCGAGGAATTGTCTGCGCGATAGATTCACGTTGTCCTCCCGATGGGGCCGTAACTAACCACGTCGGGAGGAGTCGTGTCAATGTGCCGAGGGAGTCGGGTACAAAGTTTTGCCGGACCACGGCAATCTGGTAACCTGCCGACCACTTCCGCAGCTACGTCGCTTCGGCAGAAGGAGCATGAAATGATCAAATCCATACTTGGTGTCATTGTCGGCTACCTTGCGATGCTGGCAACGGTCTTCATCACGCTGACAACTTCGTACTACTTGCTGGGCGTGGAACGAACCTTCAAGCCGGATTCCTACGATGTCACTTTGGTGTGGGTGTTCGTCATGCTGCTGTTCAGTGTTTTGGCCGCCTTCATCGGAGGAAGTGTCTGCAGGCTGATTTCAGGCAAGACACGCGCCATGATCCCGCTCGCTGCGTTCGTCCTTGTGCTTGGCCTCGTGTCCGCGGTCGCGACAATCCTTGCCTCCGAGGTTCCCGTGACGAGGGGTGGCGACGTGTCCAACCAGCAAGCGATGATGAACGCGCAGTTGCCGGGCTGGGCAGCCCTGCTTTTACCGGTCCTGTGTGCGGCAGGCGTAGTACTGGGAGGACGGAAGAGAAGTGAATCCTGATTCAATTGTTGTCCGGCTGCGGCGCCCACATTACGTTACATCCCTGCGCGTCGAGACTACTCCCCGCGGCGTCCACCGTCCGGGCCATTCCCACTGGTACAACACAGAAATTGCGTGCAGAAAAACCCCCAGCAAAATGAAGCTGACAATACGATAGCCTCGATCGAGAGACATCGTGTCGTACAGGAAGACCTTGGCTGCCGTCAATATAATCAACGCGAGTGCTTGCCAGCGGAACAAAAGGGACTTCTTCCAAAACCCGATACCGATGAGCACTCCGCCAAAACCTATCCATAAAGTCGAATAAGCAAAGTCGCGAACGACCCTGAGGTTTTGAGTCTGAGGGAGAGAGGCGCCGGCGTGCTCCTCTTTCCAGAAATCCTGAACCTCCAGGTTGCACGCCAGAAACGCCAGAGTGGTAGCAGACACAACAACGAAGGGAATGACCCAGGT
>DASTBJ010000479.1:0-11242 GCA_035712125.1 Terriglobia bacterium | reverse complement strand
AAATGGTCGGTGTTTTGTAATCGACCATCACCTGGGTTGCCATTTCTAAAACCGCTGCCTGGAATATACTCTGCAATAAAAAGTACTTCCTAATAGTACTATTGCTTCATATTCTCAGCCCATGAGCCTGCTGACGAGCCTCGATCGACTGTACGGAGAATCCAAGAGGAACAAGTGGTTTGGTTATTTTGCGGTCTTTTGCCGCCTCGCGTTGGCATTAGGGTTCATCCCGTCTGGCTTCGTAAAGGTCTCGGGCGAACGGTTTACCGCTTTGCCGTCCAATCATCCTCTGGGGCACTACTTCGAGGCATTGTACCTGACAGGTTATTACTACACGTTTATCGGCCTCGGTCAGTGGCTGGCCTCGTTGCTATTGATTATTCCGAGAACGGCGCTGCTCGGAGCCGTCATCTATTTCCCGATTATTCTGAACATCACTGTCTTGGCCTATGCAACCCGGTTTGAAGGAACGCGCATCACCACGCTCATGCTCTTGGCGAACCTGTTCCTGCTGGTGTGGGATTTTGACCGCCTGCAACACATCTTGCCGTTTAGACGTCCCGATAAAGATCGTTACGTCGTGGACAAGACCAGCAAGTTCCCGATTCTGTTTGCAGCTGGCGTTTTCTTGGCGTGCGCATTGGTCATTATTGTGAATGCATTCCTCTTCGAAATGCGGCCCGGGAATTCTCGAATCGAATGCACGAACGGGTGTAGGTACCATCGGTATCCGGATGCCTGCCAACACTTCTGCTCCTGTATTTTCGACCGGGGCGATCTGTTGAACACGTGCCTGAAAGACTTCGAGAAAGAAAAAGAAGCAGTCGCCAATCCTTAGGTTCGCATCACCGTTCCGGCAGGAGCTTTGCCAAAAGGAAAACGCAATCAACGGGAAAAACAGGTGGCGAAGCCAGACTTCGCTGATTCGATCCTCGTTTGAGTGCTCGGCTCAATTGTCGCGCGGGATAAGGCGCACGCGGGTGCTGGCGTTGCCACCCAAATCAACCATGATAGTTTTTCCCTGCCCTTCGTAGGTGGATATGAAATCCGGATTGAGCCACGCGGTGTCCGGCACGGTTTCCCACGCGTAAAGTTGATAGACGCCAGGAGCCAGCCCCCTAAAAGTGAACTCCCCTGTGGAGCCAACGACCGAAGATCTATAGTAGGTCTGTACGAATCGATGAGGCGGTAGCGGGACCAGAGCGATGACGGCGCCCGAAACGTTTTGCGGTCGGCTCGTTTCCACAACGCCCTGAATGGTTCCACCGTTTCGACCGACTGTGATCTCGAGTGGGGCACTGAAATCACCCACAACGAATTGAGGGCCGGAAAGCGTTCGCGCAGTATCGAAAATGCTCACTCCTCCCTGGCGAATGTCCGCTACGTAGGCATCGGGGGGGAGCCCATCCACACGAATGCTTTGAGACCCGATAGACACGCCTTTCAGCGTGAAGGTTCCGTCCGCACCGGGTTTCGCGAAAACCGATCCACCTGAGCGGATCTCAATCTGCTCGATCGGAAAAACGTTGTTGGCACCGCGCACGATGACTCTTCCCGGCACGTCCTGGTTGGGACGGAGCACGACTCTCAAGTCTTCGACATCGCGGTCCACGACTTCGACTTGCAGAATGCCGCGTCCGCCCCTGCCGTCGGCCATCCGAGCACTGACGCTAACGTCGTACCATCCTCTGGGAACACCAGCAATCTCGAACTGAGCAGCGTCGCTTTCCCGGGCTATGTTGAGAAACGTAACGACAGGCGGATCAAAGGTAATCACGGGCCGGGCGGTGAAAGTAAAAGTACGCGGAGTTGGGTCCGACGTTGGTAAAGAATTCTTCTCTGCGCCAACGAGGGTTCCGGACACCTTCCACGAGTCCGGGCGCTTTGGAACAACCCTGAAGTCGGCCGCAACGAAGTCGGAACCGCCGACTTTGATAGCGACGGCGGCTGCGCTATCCAGTGTCCCAGGGTAATAGGTTCGCGTTGTGCCGTCGCCAGGATCGACGTTGCCTGAGGACAAAATGGTCGATCGGTTTCCAGGTGTGTAGTCCGCGCCGATGAAGTATTTTCCAGGTGGTACGCGGATCTCGTATCCGCCGTGTTCATTCGTCATAGCGAATTGGCTCTCCAGGTCGGTGGGACTGGTCAACGTCTTTCTGCCTTGCCTGTATGTGATGACGAGAGGAAAGACGCGAACTCCGGGCAGCGAGCTGCCATCCTCATCTGAAATCCTCCCGCGAAGAGTCGCCAGGCCCACTAACCTCAGGCGTATGTCACGAATTTCCTCACCTGGAAGGACTGCAATCTTCCGCGCCCGAGGTTCACCGTCAGGGGGAGCCGTGCCTGTGCGCAAAGCCTGGATCGTCCATGTACCGGGGAGCACATCACTCAGCACGAAACGTCCAAGATCGTCGGTTGTTGTTACGCCTCCCCCTGTCATCGTCACCAATACTCCGCTCATGGGCGCGTTGGTGCTTCCATCGGTCACAGTTCCGGAAACCGTCGCGCGAACGTCCTGAGGCAATACAGACAGCGGCGGCGACAGGACCGCAATAAGGAATCCGAGAGCGAAACGCCCGAGGCGCAAAGCGCCCATCTTCCCCAAGACTTTCGCTGTAACCCCGTCGCAGACCATGAAAGTGTCTCCCTGATTGCTTCCCATTTCTAATCGGGGACGTAGGCAATCTGCATGCTGCGGTAGGCGGTGTTCAGGAAAGCGGAAGGGTCGCCGAATTCGGACTGGTACTGCTTCAGCGGATTGCGCTCCACGACGTCTTCGGCGCCCAGCCCCATGTTCATGTAAGCAATCATGGTGGTGAACAGTTCCTTGTAGATATCGCGGTGACGGAGAAGTTCCTTGCCTGTAATCAGACGACCATGGGCCGGCACGACGCGGGTGTCGGGCCGAACCAGTCCTGCCAGCTTTTCGTGGGCGCGGACGCGCCCTCCGTACCAGGCGCCGTTGCGGTAATCCAGGAGCGGCCACTGCTCGCCCGACACGGGGCCGCCGGCTGCCAGCACGTTCATTTCGGGAAAATACACATAGATGTCGCCGTCGGTATGCGCTGCGGGGAGATAGCCGTAGTCGAGCTTGTGTCCGTCGAACTCCAGCGAGCCGTCACCTTGGGTCGTCTTATTCGGTCGCGCTTGCGGAGGCAGCGCAGGAAAGCGACTTTGAACAGGGACGGAAGCGGGCGGTAACGCGCCGTTTTGAGTCGTGGCCAAAACGGGCGCCATGACGGTGTTGCTCAGGAATATTCGCGTTTTTTCGTGAGCAAAGATGACAGCGCCGTCGCGCCCTGCGGCCTCATTGGCGCCCGTCTGCTCCGGATGCCAGTGCGTGTTGATCAGGGTGTGGATGCGGGTAGTCCCGGTTCGCTCCTTCACGGCTTTGAGCAGCGCATCCGCATTGGCCGCCAGCCCGCCATCGATCATGAGCGCGCCGTCTTTGCCGCGCATCGCAATCACGTTGCAGCCGACGCCCTGGAACAGGGTGAGCCCGCCGCCGAGGTCCGTGGTTGAGATTCCCGGAGAACTCTGAAGAACAAGCGCCGCGCCGGCGACTTGAAGAAACTGCCGGCGCGACAGTGTGTTCTCAGTTGCCTTTCGACGCATGTGTGTAGAACGGCGGATAGGATCGGGAATCCCCCACCGGCCAGATGTCCTCCTCGACCCCCTGAGGCGGCCCGAGGACCGGCCAATCGGGATTTCGCGAGAGCATCTCGGTCGCGCCCAACTCGCGCAGCAGCGCCGCCTCATCCCTGTACACGGGAGTCTGCAGCGCCATGAACGCCATGTATCCGCGTCCTTGCGTATAGTCGAGCGCGGTCAGGCCATCCTGATCCCTGGCATTCATGTTGATGCCGTAAGACGCGAGCAACTTGATCATCTCTTTCCAGCGCTTGCGGACCGCATAGTGCAGAGCGGTGCCGCCACGGCTGTCATACCTGTGATTGATCTGGGCGACCGTATTGATGTCGACGCCGGCGTCCTTCATCATCTTCACAATTTCGATCGCCTGATTCTCCGATGCGCGGCCTGCAATGGCCGCAATGATGGTGGTCTGCTGGTCGGCCAACGAGAGCGTCGCGTCTGCTTTGTGTTCCAGCAGCAGCTTGATCATCTCCATGTCGGCGCTGGCCACAGCTCGGATCAGCGGCGTAGACCCGCGCGTATTCATCACGCCGTTCAGATTCGCCGGACGGAAGAAGAGCTGCATGTTGGGATTGGCTCCGCGCTCGAGCAACATGTGAACAATCTGCGTTCCGGTCGTCTCGTTCGGAGGTTCGTAAGCACCGCCTTTTCCGCCGCCGGCCTGATTGCGGTTGCCGAGCACGGTGAACAGGGGCGCCTCTCCAAAGATGTCCCACTGATTGACGTCGGCGCCGGAGAGGATCAGGTGCTTCGAGATATCCCAGTTCGCGTTCATGATCGAGAGCAGCAGCGGCGAAACGCCATCGGGATCCGGCAGGTCGATGTCCGCGCCGGCAGCGAGCAGCACTTTCACGCACTCCAAACAGTTCTCGCGTGCGGCATACAACAAGGACGTGAATCCGCCCGAGTCCAGGTTCTTCGGACGTCCTTCGGCCTGCACGTGCCGCTGGTAGTCGCGAGCCGTGCCGCGGGCATTCACGTCCGCACCCTTGGAGATCAGGAACTGCATCATCTTCGGATGACGGCGCGCCGTCGCCCACATCAGAGGTGTTTGTCCGCCGAACTTATCCCGCGAATCGACTTTGGCGCCTGCCTTGATCAGCAGGTCGGCCGCTTCGACAATCCCGGTTCTCGCGACCGCCAGCAACGCGGTTTGCCCGTCAAGGTTCGCCGAGTTCGCATCGGCGCCGGCGTCCAGCAGCAGCTTGATCATCGCGGGGTTGGCGATTTCCGAGGCAAGGGTCATGGCCGTTACGCCGTAATTATTCGCGAGCGACACGTTCGCTCCGGCCTTGAGCAGACGTTGCGCCTCGGCGACGTTGTCGCGGTAGACCGCCCATTGCAGCGGTGTGCTGCCGTCCACTTCCCGCTTGTTCACGTCGGTGGCCGCCTTCTGCTGCGCCTGTGCGACAGGAACGGCAGCCAGCAATCCTGTGCAGAGAATGGTGCGAACCAGTCTCCTCATGACTACACCTCCGAGAACGGCCCTGTAGCGTCAGCGAAGTCTTTGTAGTCGTCTGCCGGGATACCTGCGCGGTCGAGGATCGTGACCAGCAAGTTCGCATGCGGCGTGTCCTTCTTATACTGCAGGTGCTGTCCGCCCTTGACGGCGCCGTAGCCGCGGCCAACCAGCATCTGTGGAAGCGGATCGGCATCATGGGCGTCGCTGTTGGCCATATTGCTGCCGAACAGGACGATCGAGTGATCGAGCATCGAGCCGTCGCCATCCGGCATATTCTTCAGCCGTTCGACAAACTTCGCGAAAACCTCGGTGTGATACCTCTGGATGAGGCGCAGGTTCGCAATGCGTTCTGGAAAGCCTCCCCAGTGTGACGTCGGGTGGAAGGCTTCACTGATGCCCAGATTGGAGTAGACGCGCATGCTCGCTTCCTTAACCATGCGCATCGACGCGATGGTGGTCCGATTCGTCTGCCAGGCCAGCGCGATCATTTCGAACTGAATATCAAGATGCTCGCCGAAATCCTCCGGAGCGCCGAGTGGAGCGTCCGGGACACCGGACAACGATGCCGTACTGGCTTCCAGTTTCTCCACGCGCGTTTCAATCTCGCGTACGGAATCCAGATAGTCGCTGACCCGGGCGCGATCGGCGGCGTCGAGCTTGCTGTTCAGGCTGGCGGTAGATTCCTTCACATAGTCCAGCAGGCTGTTCGTTGATTTCAAAATGGCTGTGCGTTCCCTCTGGTTATCGCCCTGACCGAACATCGTGTAAAACACCTTGCGCGGATTGCTTTCCATCGGCAACGGCTGAGTAGCCGTGCGATACGCAATGCTGCCTCCCGGCTCACCGCAAAGCTCCAGGGACGGCAAGGTGGTGTTCTTGCCGAAGCGTCGCGCCGCGATCTGATCGACCGTCACACCACGGCCGCTGCTGGCATTGCGATTCCGCGGGAGCACTGCAGACAGCCACGTTTCCTCGGTGTAGCCGTGCGGCGTGCCGCCTTCCCCGGCTTTGTTGCGCAGCCCGCTGACGATGGTGAGGTGGCTGCGATAAGGGTCGAGCGGCTTTGCGATAAACGGAAGCTCGAAATCCCGGCCGACCTGCCTGGGCTGCCACTCGTCTTGCAGGGCGCCGTGAGGAAAGTAAACGAAACCCAACCGCGGGACCGGCCTGGCCGCGGTTTGCGCCATCGCGGTACTGGCGGGGATCATGGCATCCAACAGGGGCAGGGCGATCGACGCGCCGGCGCCTTTAAGCAGCGTCCGTCGCGACAAATGTCGTCGAGTATTAAACATGCCTACGTTCCTCCGACTGTCATTAAAACCTAATTCGCCGATCCCTGGCTTGGCGCTGAAGCTTCCCGTTTCCGGAAAGCATCGCTGGATACAACCCCCAGGACAATCGACTCGAAGCGGTAGTTGCCCGCTCCGGCATCGCGCACAATCTTTCGCACGGCCGGCATGTCGCGATACTCCACGCTACGGCCGATCGCATAAGTAAACAGATTCTCAGTCAAGGCCTGAACAAACTGATCGGGACGCGCGGTCAGCGCTTTCCTCAGGCCTTCGGGGCCTGCTATCACCGTGCCATCGGGCAGGACTCCGGACGGATCGATCTTCGCACCGCTGTCCGTCGATCGGAATTGACCGATCGTGTCGAAGTTCTCCAGCGCGAACCCCAGCGGATCCATAACTGCGTGACAACCCATGCACGCCGGCTTCGACCGGTGCATCTCGATTCTTTCGCGCACGGACTTCGGTTGCCCGCCTCTGTTTTCACTCAGCGCTTCGACATTCGGCGGAGGCGGGGCCGGCGGCGTTCCCATGAGGCGGTCGAGAATCCACGCTCCCCGCAGCACCGGCGACGTGCGATTCGGATTCGCGGTCAGATTCAGGATGGCCGCCTTCCCCAACAGTCCGTGCCGCGCAGTGTTCTCCAGCGTCACACGGCGGAATTGATGGCCCTTGATGTTGGTCATGCCATAGATACCGCCCAGCCGTTCATTCAGGAAGGTGTGGTCTGCTGTCAGAAGATCGACGACGCTGCGCTCGCTGCGGAGGATGCTGTCGATGAAGAGCTTCAGCTCTTCCTTGAAAAATTTGCGCGGATCATTGACCCCGCTGGCATGCGGGAATTGACGGCTGTCCGGCGGAATCTCGTCCAGTTTGGCGACATTGAGCCACTGGAAAGAAAAGTCGGTGACCAACGTTTTCGACCGCGGGTCTGTGAGCATGCGGCGCACCTGTTGAGCCAGCACGTCTGGCTGGCTGAGACGCGACTTGATGGCGAGGTCGAGAAGTTCATCATCCGGCATGCTGCTCCACAGGAAGAACGAAAGACGCGACGCCAGTTCCACATCGCTAAGCGTCCGCGCGCCACCCTGGGGGTTTGCCGATTCCACACGATACAGAAAATGCGGACTTGCGAGGATCGCGCTGACGGCTTCACGGACGCCCTGCTCGAAGCCTCCGGTTGCGGCTCCGGCCTGGTAGAAAGCCATGAGCGGATTCACATCCTGCTGGTTCACCGGGCGGCGGAAGGCCCGCCGTGCAAGATCGCTGACAATCCGGCTTGCACACGCAAGTTCGTCCGATTTGCCTTTGGGCTTGCAGCTGAAGATTTTCTTGCGGCTGGGGGAATCATCGCTGAGGCCGGTAACCTCGATGGGCCCGCGGATCTGCAGCGCGTGGGCCGCCTGGATACGTTCCTGACCACCCTCCAGCGTCGTACTGCGAATGCGCTCGTCGCTTTCGGCGTAGCTGCGATGCAGGAACGTAACCGTGAGGTCATGCTGTCCGGCCGTGGCTTTGAACCGAATCTTGCGCAATCGGCCATTGATCTCGGCGACTGCCTTATCCAGACGCTGGTCGATCGCTTTGTGGTCGGTTTCGCCGCCAATGTTGGTCCGGTAGAACTCCTTCCCATCGAGCAGCACCAGCACGGTGTTTTCGAACTCCATCTTCGGCACTTCTCGCGCCATGGCCATGTCGCCGATCGTGAGTTCGTATTCGCCGTCCGCGGGGAACCAGTGTTTGACAGTGAAGCCGCCACGCGTGCCGAACGGCATCCCTTCAATGTGATGCCGCTGCCCGGAGGTGCCGGGAGCGGGCCGTGGATTTAGAGAAATCACCATATTCTCGATGTCGCCATAGGTGACCGTCACGGCAGGAGCCTCGACGTCGCCTACGGCCTGTCGCGCGACTTCGCGCGCCGCAGCGACATATTGATCCACAAAATTCGGCGAGACCTGAAGGCTGGCAGCATCGTTGTCGAAGTGACCCTTCACGTCATCGAGCGGCAACAGTTTCCCTACTTCGACCTCGAGACCCAACAAATCGCGGATGACGTTGGCATACTCTCTGCGGTTCAGGCGGTGCAATGACACACGGCCGGCCGGGGGATGAGCATTCGCATCGATTTTGGTTTCGAGCCATGAGATGAGCTCTGCCACGGACTTGTTATCCGGACGCCTGGCGCCCACCGGGGGCATCAGACCACCGCGCAGTTTGCGAATCACGGCTTCCCACGTCTGCGCGTCTTCCGCAATACGGTCGGGAGACAATGTGTCGAGTGCTAACCCGCCCATCTTGGCCGTGCTGTTGTGGCAGCTAAGGCAGTTCTGCTGGATCACGGTCCACGGACCCTGCTGCGGCGTGGGCGCCTGCGAGCCAACAATTGTCACGCTGGCGAGCGCGACGCCGATAGTCAGTAAAGCTCGAATTATCTTAGGCCTGGCCAATATCGCTCTCCTGATTTCCCTACCTTGAAACGCGCCACCTGGGGCGGCCCTTATTGTGACGAAAAACGCTAAGGCGAATTATTTCAGTGGAGCCGGAACTTGTCCATAGTTTCCGACCCTAAATCTTTCAGGAAAGGCGGCATGGGGGGCCGGCGGCCCTCACGGACCGGGGCAGCTTTCGGCCGCCTCTTCTTCCATTGCGAACGGTTACGACAGACCGTGGGGACCGGAACGCGCGATATAAAGTTGAAGATAAGAGCCTGATCATACCTTTGGAAACCGGAGGCGAACGCAAAAGGAGAAATCGTGGCACCTGCAGGTTTGCTTCAACTGGTTGAGATCGTTATCAACCGAAGGGCCTTTCGATCACCAACGCCTGCCACGCTTCAGCGACTCGAGTTGTCGGCAGCCATGCCGTTGGATAGTTGGGTGCAGCCTCGCTTTGTTCTGGAATGTTTTGTTTTTAAGATCGCCAAGGAAGCCCGAAGCCTCGGTAATGGGTTTCAGGTTTGAGGTACCTTCAGAGAGACGAAGGGGAAGGACGTCTTCGAAGAAAACCAAAGCCAAATCTCGTCTGTCTGCGATGACTTGCACACCACTAGCCAACATGCCAAGTCCGTAGAATTGGGGAACGCTGCAATCGCCGGTCGAAGTTCAGGGGTGCGCAGGTAATTGCTTAGATTCTCGAAAGGCGATTTCATGGCGCACCACGCGGCGGTATTCCATAACAACCTCTCGAGGCCCTCACTCTCTGTAGTCTCGCTCATGCTAGTCCGCGCAAAGGGTCATTACGGAGTAGGCGCTCCCAATTCTCTATGAAACTCCTTGATACGAATATTTAGCTTGTCGAGTTGCTCGGCCCATTGCTTTACGTCTTGCACCGTAACAGTCTCGGTTTTCGGAAGGACTCGATTTTGCCTGCCGATTTGGAGCAGCCGGACTTTATTTCGTTCCCCGGATTTGTAACCCCACAGCCCGTGGGCCACCCGATTTCGCTTTCCACGTAACCGATCTGCCTCGGTAGCGATCGCACGTAATTCTGATTGATGCTTCAGGTCACTAACCCACTTCGGCGAGAGGTACTTGAACAGTTCGACCTTTGAGGCAGCATTCAAATCCCAAGTAAGTAGACGAGCTGCCTTTGGGTCTCTGATTCTCCAGATATGCCAAATGATGCTCTGCAAGTAGAGCTCAATGAAGCCCCAACGGACGATGAGCTGCCCGATTGGCTTGTAGTAGGCTGCTGGAATATTCCGTGGGTGCTTCGCTTTAAATGCCATAGATGAGCCCTAACGGCTTCTCAGACCGCTTCTTTATCATGCCGGGGGTTCTTCCCACGTCGAATCGCCGCCTTCGAACTCGAGCGCGGCCTGCCGCTTCGCCTCAGCCACCGTGGCATGCCACGAGTCGAATACGGGCATCCATCCTCGCACGTGAATAAGAAGATGCCGATCCCTTCGACGTCACAAGTTACTAGGCCGCAGGGACTGTGGTGCCTTCTTTGTGGGACACGTGCCGTTCATCCAGCCGCGTGTAATACAGAACACGACCGCCTCCGATTAGTGTCGGGATGTTGGGTCGTCTATCGATGGCCATGTCGGTCTAACGGTCAACGGCGAGCAATTTACTGCAAAGATAACCTCTCCTCACGCGCGGGGGTTGGCGGCTGCAACGTGTTATGCGGCTCTGTTATCGGTAACCATATATCCGCAGGCCAGTGCCGGTGTCTTCCAGACTCCACCTACCCGACTTTTCCAGCGCCTTCCTCACCTTCTCGATATCCTGATCTCTGTATGTTATTGGGAGATTTTCCTTTCCCCAAGGTTTTGCAACGAGCGGGATCTCAAGCCATTCGATTTCTTTGTAATAGAGGGGCCCAAACCAAAACCGGTTATCTAGATACTCCTCCTGCATCGACTCGATCGCTGGCAAGGACCATCGGACCCCATCGTTTTTGCTTCCCACAAATTTCCAGATGACCTGTAATTCCGGCTCAACGGAGTCCAAGGTTGTAATCAGCCTCCGCCACTTTGCATTCGACATAAATGAACGACTAAATTGCTTGGCGACCAGTCTGTCGACTATCGCGGAATGAGCTCCAAAATCAAAGACCTTCTTGTTGTTCTTGTTCATCTTTGGCTCGACCGCATAACACATTATTGGACCTGTGGGACTGTTGAGAATAGACCGCAATTAAATGGCGGGCTAAACAACTCTCGAATGGCCACCGGTCCCTAACAATATCGCCTTCTCGTTGCAAACTTTATGCGAGAATCCAGCGGAAATCTGGATTGTTTTTTGCTGCGAGCCAGCTGAGGGCCGTTATGGATTGGGTTCCTCCGCGACTGATTTCTCGGAGAAGGTAGTTCGCAGCTGAGTACGCGCCGCAG
>DASTBJ010000478.1:0-3749 GCA_035712125.1 Terriglobia bacterium | reverse complement strand
GGATTGCACCCGGTGACCCGTCCACGAAATCCATCTGACGGGACAGTTCGAGAGAACCTCTTGCCAGGTTAAGGATCAGATCGTCCACCAGTTCGATGGCGGAAGGCCGAAACGGAAGGATGAAGTCCGTGGCTCGAATGGATTCGACGATGTCCTTGAAGTGTACGACGCAAAGCCCGACTGCAGCCGGCCTCGGTTCAATGCGAACTTTGGCCTGGCGGACCGTAGCGAGGGTTCCCTCTGAACCGACGACAAGTTTCGAAAGGTTGAATTTTCCGTTACGAACAAATTCATCGAGGTTGTATCCGCTGACGCGACGCTGAATCTTCGGAAACTTCCTGTCGATCTCTTCCCTGTTAGTGGTGACGATTTCGGCAATTCGCCCTTCAAGGCCTGGGGTTCTGGCAGCGTTGTCGAACGCCTGTTCGCGAAACACGCGCCGTTCTCCTGATGCCAGCACGACATCGGTCTCGAGGACATGGTCGATGGTTTTTCCATAAACGATGGAATGCGAACCAGCCGAATTGTTGCCCATCATTCCCCCGAGCGTGGCGCGGTTTGCCGTGGAAGTATCCGGGCCAAAGAGAAATCCCGAGGGCTTCAGATGCAGATTGAATTGTTCCTGAACCACTCCGGGTTCGACGAGGGCCCAACGTTCTTCTGTGTTTACCTCGAGTACGCGGTTCAGGTATTTGGACATGTCCATCACAACAGCTTCGCCTACGGTTTGCCCTGCGAGGCTGGTCCCCCCGCCTCTGGGAAGCACGGGAACGTTGAAGTCCCGTGTAATTTCCATCGCAGCGAACACATCCTCATGTGTGCGTGGAATGACGACACCTATAGGTTCGATTTCGTAAATGCTGGCGTCCGTGCTGTAAAGGAGGCGGGAAACCTTATCGAATCGAACTTCTCCGGAGATCTGCTTTTTTAGGGCTTCGTAAAGGTCTTCGTTCATGCAGTGCTACATCTGGCACATACCGGGCTCAGGCGCGCCGCACCGGCCACACCCTGGCGAGGACTGAAACGCATCGCTATTCTGAGAAGTGGAGACCGCGAAGACCGAAAGTTGTTTCTCTACTGCCGCGCTCGCACAGTGCGGACAATCCACCAGCGAATCGTGTCGCGGAACTATTCTTTCAAATTGTTTCCCGCAGTTTTTACAAACATATTCGAATAGCGGCATGGTTAGTCTACCCAGTCGGCGATGAAGATGTTGGTATTGCCTTCAGTTGCCGGATTGCGATTGGACGCCCAGACGAGCTTCTTTCCATCGTTTGTGAACATCGGGAAACCATCAAACGTCTGGTCGAAGGTGACCTGTGCGAGGCCCGTTCCGTCGCGATTGATCAGGAACAGATCGAAGTTCGGCATTCCCGCATTTGTAGAATTGACGTTTGAAGCGAAGATGATTTGTTTTCCGTTTGGATGGAAGTACGGAGCGAAGTTCGCTGCACCATTGGAGGTCAGCTGTTTTTTCTGACTGCCATCGGTCCGCATAATCATGATCTCCAGCTTCGATGGCATTACAAGCTCACGGGCCAGCAGGTCTCTGAACTGCTTAAGGTCGGCGGGCGTGCTGGGCCGACTGGCACGCCAAACAATCCACTGGCTGTCCTGGGAGTAAAAGGCTCCACCATCATAGCCCGGTTCGTTAGTCAGTCTCCGCTGGTTCCTTCCGTCGACATCCATTTCGTACAGCTCAATGTCGTTATCGCGAGTTGACGTGAAAATGATCTTGCGCCCGTCAGGAGATACAGTCGCTTCGGCATCGTAGCCTTCTGCCGTTGTGAGGCGGCGAATGTCGGTGCCGTCGGGCCTGGCAGAAAAGATGTCAAAGGTCTTGTACAGCGGCCATACATACCCGGCGGAGCGGTCGGGAACCGGGGGGCACTCCGGCGACCCCAGGTGGGTCGACCCATAGACGATACGGCTGCCATCGGCTGTGAAGTACCCGCACGTCGTCCGGCCCCGGCCCGTACTGACCATCTTCAGGCTGTTTTGGCCGCTGTCCACGTTCATCGTGAAGATTTGGTCGCACTTGTAGGGTTCACGGGTCGACTGAAAGATCAACTGCTTCCCGTCAGGCGAGAAATACGCCTCCGCGTTCTCACCGCCTGTGGTGAGTTGCCGGATATTCCTCAGGTGCTTTTCACTGGCATGAGGCGGGAGTCCGCGGCCCTGCGACAGGAACAACGCAGCGGAAGAAGTCGCGACAAGCAATAAAAGTAATCTTTTCATATGGAATAGAAGGGTCAGGCCGAGCCCGTTTACTTCCGCACCTCCAGGGTCACGTTAACCTTCATAGATTGCCCATTCCGCCTCACGACAACGGAAACGACGTCCCCGGGCTTCTTGGTCCCGAGGAGATCTGTGAAATCATAAAGGTTTTTGACCGGCTCACCCGCGAATTCAATGAGGAGGTCGCCCGGTTTGAGACCCGCTTTGGCGGCGGGACTATCCGTCCGCACATCGGCAAAAAGCACGCCATTCAGATCATCGCGAAAGTCCGGTACCGAACCAAAATACGTGGCGTATGGGCTGCCCCCGCCTCCTGCAGTTTGCGGCCGGTCATCCTTTACCTCGGTGTAGAGCGGCTTCTCCGTTGAATTTGCGATTCGCTCCGCGATTCCTGCGACCAGCGAAAGAACCTGGGTTGCACGTTGTGCATCGATCTTTTGGGCTGTATCGGTCGACCGGTGGTAATCCTCATGCAAACCCGAAAAGAAAAAGAGTGTCGGAATCCGTTTGCCGGCAAAGGAAATATGATCGCTCCCATCATGTCCGCCGTTAGAAAGCGCGAGCTTTAGCCCGACGGACTTGTTGGCCTCCTCGACCCATCGAGGGAAGTCCGGCGATGTTCCAGTTCCAACCACATTGAGGGACTTGGGCACGTCGTCTGGTTTCGAGCGGTTGGTAAGGCGACCGATCATGTCCATATTCAGCATGGCGGTGATGGAAGTAATAGGGACTGTTGGATTGTTGACAAAGTGGCTGGAGCCGAACAATCCCAGTTCCTCACCGGCGAAGGCGATGAGAAGCACCGACCGCTTGAAGCTTTCCTTGTTCCGGCCAAACAGGCGACCGAGTTCCAGCAATCCTGCGGTTCCTGAAGCGTTGTCATCAGCGCCATGATGGGTCTTTCCAACTTCGGCCTGGGAGATGACGTGTCTCGGATCACCGAGACCCAGGTGGTCATAGTGAGCGCCGATAACAACCCATTCGTTCCGCAGTTTGCTGTCGGACCCGCGAACAGCGGCAAGGACATTGCGTACCGTTTTGCGGGTTGTTTTGATCTCTGTCTCAACGCGAATTCTGGAATTCCCAAACTCGAAGGATTGAGGTTTCCGTTGCGTGTCGATCTCGGTCTGCACGGCGGACATGCTCTTTCCGACCTGCTGGAAAAGAGGTTCGACCGAACTTCGTGTGACATGCATCGTCAGGATGCTCATGTCACGAAAATCCAACTCTTTCGTAGTGCTGCCGACACTGTCGGGTTCCTTGACGTGATTGTTGGGGTCTGTGATGAACAGGATAGCCCTGGCGCCATGGGCTCGCGCGTTGCGGACCTTGTTGATGAAGGTCGATGGAGTTCCGGGATCTCTTGCAAACCGGCTCGTCGCGCTGGTTTCCTCGGGATCGTGGCGAAAAACCAATACCGCCTTTCCTTGCACGTCCAGTCCGGCATAATCGTCCCACTGCAACGTCTCGGACGTCATACCGTAACCGGCAAATACGACAGGGCCTTCATA
>DASTBJ010000477.1:0-7123 GCA_035712125.1 Terriglobia bacterium | reverse complement strand
CGGGCGGCGTCGCGCCCGGCTGCGGCTGCGCGGGAGGCTTCGGCGCTGCTGCTGGCGCTGATGCCGCGGGCACGCCTCCGGATCTCTTGAAATTCTCGTTCAGGCGAACGAGAACCTCTTTCGTGACGTTGTTAGCCTGATTGGCCCACACGATGTTGGCGTCTTCCGCGGCCAGATCCAGGACGAGTGTGTACCCTTTTTCCTTAACATAGGCGGCGAGTTCAACACGGACCTTGTCCGCAATCGGACTGATCAAGGTCGATTGCAGCTCGTTCATCTCTTTTTCGTAATCCTGAGCCTTCCGTTCGAAGGCGACCTTCTCATCGTCGATCTTTCTTTGCTCAGAAGTCTTGGAAGCGGCGGTCAAGATACGCTCACGGGCTCGAAGGCTGTTTTCCTTGTCCTCGATGTCCTTCCGCAATTTGTCCATTTCCACGCGAATGACATCCAGGCGTTTTTGAAGTTTGTCGCCCGCGACCTTGCCTTCGTCGGATCCCAGCGTCAGTTCCTGGGTGTCCACAAAAGCGATTCTGGCGTCTTGCGCCACGCCCTTCAGCGGCAGACACAGGACGATGCTCGCGACAGCAATCGCCAGCACGGTGGTTTTGAGTTGTTGGATCATCAAGGTCTCCCGAATGTTCACTGAAAAGCGGTCCTATTGTACCAGAAACGCCTTTTCAAAGTTGTGGGCAGCCCGCAGCATCAGCGCTTCCTGGAAGTGGTTTCCCAGCAGTTGTATGCCGATGGGAAGGCGGGAGGAATTGGTCCCAGCCGGGATGGAAATGCCCGGCAAACCCGCAAGATTACAGGTAATCGTAAAGATGTCAGACAAATACATGGACAGGGGGTCGCTGGTCTTCTCTCCGACGCGGAAGGCGACGGTCGGGCTGGTCGGCGTCAGGATCAGGTCTACCCGTTCGAAGGCCTTCAGGAAATCCTGTCGAATCAGTGTTCTGACCTTCATTGCTTTCAGGTAATAGGCATCATAGTAGCCCGCGCTCAAGGCATAGGTGCCGAGCAGAATGCGGCGTTTCACTTCGGCGCCGAATCCGCTCATCCGCGTCTTTCGATACATGTCCGCGAGTCCGGCGTCGCCGCCCTGGCGCACTCCGTACCGTACTCCGTCGTAGCGCGCGAGATTGGAACTCGCTTCGGCGGTTGCGATCAGGTAATACGCCGCGATCGCGTATTCCGTGTGAGGCAGACTGATCTCTTCGATACGGCATCCAAGGGTTTCGTACAGCTTGATCGCTTCTTCGAAGCGACGCCTGACCTCCGCATCCAAACCCGGAACGAAGTATTCCTTTGGCACTCCGATGCGCACGTCTTTCAGGGGCTGATCCAGGTCGCTCAGGAAAGGGTCGACCGGAACATCGGCGGATGTGGAGTCGTAGGAGTCGAAACCACAGATTACCGACAGTACGAGCGCGCAGTCGCGCACGTTCCTTGTGAACGGACCGATTTGATCCAACGACGAGGCGTAGGCAACGAGTCCGTATCGGGAAACCCGTCCGTAGGTCGGTTTCATACCAACGACGCCACAAAAAGATGCCGGAGTGCGAATCGAGCCGCCGGTATCGGATCCGAGCGCAATGACGGACATCCCTGCCGCAACTGCTGCGGCAGATCCTCCGCTGGATCCACCAGGCACGTAATCGAGGTTGTGCGGATTGCGCGTCACGAAGAATCCGGAATTCTCCGTCGAGGACCCCATCGCAAACTCGTCCAGGTTAGTTTTGCCAACGATAATCGCGCCGGCATCGCGAAGCCGCTCAACGGCCGTTGCCGTGTAAGGCGGCGTGTATGTCGCGAGAATCCTGGACGCACAGGTGGTTGGCACACTGCGCAACGCCATGTTGTCCTTGATCGCGACCGGGACGCCGCTCAGCGGCCCCAGCGGTTTGCCGGCGGCGATGTCGGCATCGATTCGACGGGCTTCCTCGAGCGACTGGTCCTTGCAGAGCGTAAGAAAGGCGTGCACATTACCATCATTGCGGCCGATTTCCTCAAACGTGCTTGCGATGACCTCCGTGACGGACACCTCGCGTGTTCGGTACAGATGCAGAAGGCCGTCGACGGTGAGAGCCTTAACGTTCATCGCTCCGTGATTACCTTTGGCACCTTGAAGTGTTTCACCGTCTTTCCTGCTTCGGAGCTTCCGGTGCGGTCGGCGACCCGATCGTCGCGGACCGCGTGCTTCACATTTTCGAGAATCTGGGTGGTCGGGGGAACGGAAGAGACGTCGAGTTTGTTCAGCTGTTCGATATACTCGACGATCCGGCTCAACTGCTCGGCAAGGTCCTTCTTTTCGCTGTCCGCAACCTCCAGGTTTGCGAGCCTTGCGACATATTCGACGTCGGTCTCAGTGATTTTCATTCGTGATGGAGATCTCCGTGATCCGCTGCATCCCCCAGGGCTCATTAATGCGATGCAGGAGTTTGGGTTTCATGAGGAACAGTTGCCGCCGCCAAACGCGGTCCGGCACGTCAAGGACGGCGGTAGTCCCGTGAATCGCAGTGATTCGAGTGACGCGCGCGAGCTGTTCCCCAACGAGCGCCGGCCAGAGTTTTTGGAGAAGCTCGAGGTCCAGATGTTCATCCCATTCCGGCGACCTTCGGAATTGTGCGATCAAGCTCTTGATGGCGGGGTCCAGCGGCACCAAACGACTATAGCCGAGTTTCGGTGACGTTGACCGAATTCCTGAAAAAAGAGCGACGGGCAAACTGTCTCAGCGGTGAACAGATGGCAACACATGAGACTGGCGCCGAACGCGGTCAATTCGCGCCGGAAGACCTGCATGTCGTTCTCTTGTCCGGAGAAAGAGGCGGCCCTGCGTTTTGGCTCCACAAATTGCTCCTGTCTTGACTGGATGCGAGCCATCTCCGTTCTCTTCTTTTTACTCGCCGCAGGAGAGTGCATCGCTCAGAACACTGGAGCTGACGCCACAGGTGCGGGCTTTCCGGCCTCCGTCGAAGACTCGCGTCCCGATAGCCCGAGCGAACGCGATGAACCTCGCAAGAGTTACATTATCCCGGCCATCGAGATCGTCGGATTCGACTTCGCCCTGAATCGATTCAACAATCGTTTTATCGATCCCCATTCGTTTGACATCAGCTGGTCATCGATTCGCCGCAATCTGAAGACGGGCTGGGTTGTGGACAACGACGAGTTCGAGACCAACCAGTTTCTGCACCCCTATCAGGGCTCGGTCTACCATACGGCCGCCCGATCCTCGGGTCTGAATTTCTGGACGTCCGCGGCCTACACCTTTGCCGGCAGTGCCCTCTGGGAAATTGCCGGTGAAACCACTCCGCCTTCAAAAAATGACCAGGTCGCCAGCGGTATCGGCGGCGTGTTCTTCGGAGAGCCGCTATTCCGAATGGCAAGCCTGACACTGGAACGCGGCAATGGGTTGCCGACGTTCTGGCGCGGCCTTGGTGCGACACTGATTTCTCCGGCGACCGGCTTCAATCGTCTTGTGTTTGGGGGCCGCTTCGACCCGATCTTCCCGGGATACGAGCCCGAATTCTTTACACAGTGGAACTTCGGTGCGACCGTCGCTGAACACCGGGTCGAGGGCACTTCCACGCGAGTCCGACGCAACGAAGGAATTGCAGAGTTCTCGATGTCCTATGGGCTGCCTGGAAAACGGGATTATGAATACCGCCGGCCTTTCGATTACTTCAACTTCGAATTTACGGCGTCGAGCTCCAATATCTTTGAGAGCATCATGACGCGGGGCCTTATCGTCGGTGACGACTA
This sequence comes from Terriglobia bacterium, assembly GCA_035712125.1. Lineage (GTDB taxonomy): Bacteria > Acidobacteriota > Terriglobia > 20CM-2-55-15 > 20CM-2-55-15 > DASTBJ01. The sequence continues at coordinate 3,361 of DASTBJ010000477.1, read as the reverse complement.
CAAAGCAGGTGATTCCTACCACGGAGTCTGGGGACTGTACGGAACCTACGACTATATGGCGCCGCAGGTCTTCAGGGCCTCCAGTACCGCGGTCGCGCTTGGCACCACAGGCCAGTGGCGAACTGCCGGGCCGGTAACGTTTCAGGGATCCGCTCTTGGCGGTGTCGGCTACGGTGCTGCCGGCACCGTTGAAGGTGTCGTTGGCGATCGGGATTATCACTACGGGATCACGCCACAAGCCCTGCTTGCGACGCGATGGATCTTCGGCACAGTGGCGAGCCTGGATGTGTCGGGTCGTGGATATCAGATCACGAGATTTGCGTCCACGAACCAAAGGGGTTGGGAGAACATCCTTCGCGGGGATGCATCGTTGACCGTGCGTGTTTTTGGCCCGCACTCTTTCACGATCAAGTACCTGGTCACCCGGCGCGACGCACACTACCCGGATCTGGGCAAACGTCAACAGCGGTTGGGAACGGTCGCACTGACGTACACACTCGTGGGTGATCGGAATTTTGGTGCTGTGAAGCCAGGCAACAAATAGTCAGACGCGTATTTAGAAACTGTACCGAACCGCCACCATCGCGTGCGAGTTCTTGCGGTACTGCCCGAGAAAGTCCGTGGGTTTTCCCCGAATCAAAGTAAATCCGACGGTCATGCGCCAGTGCTGGCCGAAGGCCTGCGAGAATTCATTTCTGGACCAGAATCCATCGAAGTTCTCTCGTACGGCCGCCTCAAAATCCACACTTCGATTCGCATCGATGGTGTAGCCCGCGTGGGCGAGGATGGTTCGCGTCAATCCCCGCACGGGATTGAATTCGGCACTCTGCAATCCCTCCCGAGTGATGACTTCCCCGCCGTAGCCCCCGATGAAAAACCATTCGCCAGTTTGCCGTTCCAGCTGGATTACGTAACTTACGTAATCGTCGGCGCGTCGGTCAGGCGATTGAAAGTAGCCGGCTTCTCCCTTGATGGAGACCAGCGGAAGGGGGACCTCGATGTCGCCTCCGAACATGCGAAGTTCCGGATAGATCTCACGGACGACAAGGCTACCGGGCGTCACTTCATACGAAGGCAAATAGTCAAAACCGTCGTAGAACGCCGCTGCGAATTCAACAACGCCGATGTGGCTCCAGCGAACGCCGGTTTGTGAACGTTCAGGGAGCTGCCGCTCTACCTGAAAAGCCGGCGCACCCTCGGGCGGTACAAACCAGCGTTGGTTCGGCAGAGGGATTCGGCCCGTCGTCACTCGAGGAGACCAGATGAAGTCGATCGTATCGGCCCCGCGTTCGTATGTGGCGCGAACCGCATCGACACCGAGGAAATCGCTGTCCACGACTGTAAGAAAATCGCGCGGCGCAAACCTGTCAGTGGGATTGATGATCTCCGTTCGGCCCCACCGCACGAGTTGTTTCCCGGCTTCGACCGTAAGACCACCGTGGTAGTACTGAACGCTCAGCCGGCGGAGCGAGAACAAGGCTCTCTGTCTTCCCTCGTCCTTCCAGTCCAGACGGAACTCGCGTTCCGTCTGATGGTGGCTGTCGATGCGAAGGTCAAACGACTCCGCAAACTGAAGGTTCTTCCAGGGCTTGTAGAAGCCCTCATGCTGGAGACGGACTTCCCCCACAAAGTGTGCGCTGTCGTTAACGGCTTCCTGGGGAAAAATGTTGGCGCTCGCCTCGACGAATCCGCGATGACTGAAGTCCTGCGCCAGCAGCATCAAGAGTACGAGAAGCGGCATCAGGGTTCGCGACGCATGGCCTGAATCGTAAAGTTCTCGTCTTTCACGGGAAGGTTGTACTGCAGCTTTTCGATCGCGAGGATCGTTCGGCTGTTCGCCTCGACCTCGAACATCTCGATGTGATGTGCTGTCCAGATGTTTTGCACCCGCTGAACGTTGCTGTACCTCGCTCTTCGAATCAGTTCGGTCTTCTTGAAGTTTTCGATCTGAAGGACGACATAGTTGTCTTTACGGATCCAGATATGGGAATGGGTGTACTGCGAGGCCTTCTTCTCTTTTGGACGGGATTCGATTTTCCAGCAGACGGCTCCGTCGAGCGTCTCTTCCCCGAGCAGACGATAATCAAACTGATTCGTGTCCCGTTCCTCCAGGTCCTCAAAACTGAAATCCGTTCCGAAGAAACGCCGCGACCGATCCTGAAGCGCGATGCGCCGTTCACGGCCCACGGCGGGCGTCCACATCCATTGATCGGATGCGCGATCCGGATGGTTTACCACGAGCAGAGCGACACCTTTGACTTCGGCCGGCGCGGAGAAGCGAAGCATCGACTTGCTGTTGCCGTGAGATCCAATCCGCTCGAAGTTCCAGCGCTTTTCCGAAACGCTGTTCTTCTCGTTGATCACCTTGAGAGTGCCTTCATAACGTTGCGACGTGGAGGTTGTTCGCTTCTGTGCCTCCTCCACGATGGCGCGCGCGTCCTGGGCGGACGTGACTGGCGCCAGAACCAGCAGCCCCACAAGGACAAGAACATTTCGCAGGCTATTCATATTCCAACGCCTCCACCAGAGAACCTCGGACTGCCGCTTCGGCCGGTCCAAGCGCCGCGATAAAAGCAGCAATGAGAATCGTCGGCACGAGGGCAAGTGCCATCGACGTGGGGAACATATAGTCGAGATCCAGGCCGCCAAGATCGCGTCGAACCATTCCCAGGGTGTAGTAAACATTCACCACGCCCATAGCAATTCCCAGAATCACGCCAATGGCGCCAATGCTCATCGCTTCCAGCCAGACCGTCCGCCGGACCTGCATGCGCAACCCGCCGACAGCCTGCAAAACTCCTAATTCGCGCCGCCGGTCCGTGATCGAAACGGTCAGCGTGTTGATAATGCCCAGCACCCCGACGAGCACGGCGACGACGATTTGGACTCGCGACATCGAAAACCAGCGTTCCACAAGGCTGAACACGTACTCACGGATCTCTGCGTTCGAGAGGATAACGAGGTGCTGCTGCCCTGCAAGTGCCGTCTGGATTCGCCGCTTCACTTCATCGGGGTTTTGACCCTTGTTGACGTAGACGCGCGCGACGTTGACGGTCGAGTCTTTCCAGTTCTCGACATAGACACTGCGATCAATGAACAGCGAGCCCTGCATGTCCGAGTAGTCCCGAATGATGCCCACAACCGGTAGGGCCAGCACTCCATTCGGGCTTGGAAGCTCAATCACGTCTCCGAGCTTGAGATTGTGGTTGGACTGAAACGCATCCGAGATTATCGTGCCCTTTCCAGCTTTCGCCAGCCGATACATCTCTTCCTCGTTTCCTTCCATCGGTTTTCGCTGCACCGTGGACTTCAGTTTCTCGGACTCCACCGATACGACCATAACGGGGATTTTCCTATACAT
>DASTBJ010000476.1:0-9145 GCA_035712125.1 Terriglobia bacterium | reverse complement strand
CGACGACTGATTCTGGCGGGATCAACAGCCCTGTATGGCGCTTACGCACGAGAGATGGAGAAGGCTGGAAAGAGCGCACCTGAGCTCATTCAATATCTTCGCGAGCACCCGGGCTGCGTTGATCTTGCCGCGCATGAGTTTAAATGGCCCGCAGAGATTATGAAGTGCGGAGAGACATTTTTCCGGCACCATCAATTGCGGTACGCCGTGGGGTTGCAGGCCCGCGGGGAGTTCATCGGGGTTATGACACTGAACGACGACCGAGTCGGTGAAGAGGGAACCTTATCGTCGGAGGATATCGCGCTTCTTGAGACTCTTGCTTCACAGCTGGCATCATCCGTGGTTAACCTCAGATTGTCGGCCCAACTGCGCCATGCAAAGGAAGTCGAGACCTTTCAGACTGTTTCGACGTTCTTTGTGCATGATATGAAGAACCTGGCATCCAGGCTTTCCCTCACAATGCAGAACCTTCCGGCGAATTTTGATAGCCCGGAATTTCGTGCAGATGCGCTGAGAGTCATTTCCCGCAGCGTGAAGGAAATCGACGAGATGTGCACGCGCCTTTCGATGCTGCGCGGCAAGATCGAACTCAACCTGGATTCTTGTGACCTGACCCAGCTCGTCGCCGAAACGCTTGACGGATTCAAACCCAACCTGAAGGCCGAGCTTCAGCAGAACCTCCAGCCTCTTCCCAGGATCCGCCTCGACGCAGGACAGATCCACAAGGTTCTGACGAACCTTGTATTGAACGCGAACGAAGCGGTCAACGGCAGCGGCGTCATTCAGGTGACGACCGTTCAGGAAGGAAACGTCGTCGGATTTTCCGTGAGGGACAACGGTTGCGGAATGTCCGAAGAATTTATTGCGAAGTCCTTGTTCAAGCCTTTCCAAACCACAAAGAAGAAAGGCCTTGGCATCGGCCTGTTTCACAGCAGGCTGATCGTAGAAGCGCACCGCGGCGTTCTCGAAGTAAACAGCAGTGTCGGTGCGGGAACCGAATTCCGTGTACTCCTCCCAACAGGATCATGAAATGGATAGACCAAGAATTTTAATTGTCGACGACGATGATGAGGTGAGAGCCCAGATGCGATGGGCGCTTAACTCACGTTATGACGTTCTGCTCGCGGAAGATCGCATCGGCGCGCTCGAGGTTTTGAAAAAGGACGCGCCCGGTGTTGTGACACTTGACCTGGGCCTGCCGCCGTCTCCGGGGGACACGCGGGAAGGATTTCTGGCACTGTCCGAGATGTTGCAGGTGAATCCGCTCGTAAAGGTCCTGGTGATCACGGGTCAAAGCGAAAAGGAAAACGGCATCGAAGCCATTGGGCAGGGTGCTTACGACTTTCTCGCCAAGCCGGTGAATGTCGATGAACTGAAGGTGATCATTGATCGCGCGATTCACGTGCAGCAACTCGACCGGGAACGCAGGGCCCTGGTCGAAAAAAGCACTTACGATTCGTTTGACGATTTGCTGGGTGGCAGCCCACAGATGCAGAAGGTTTTTGCAACCGTTGATAAGGTTGCCAGCGCGGATGTACCCGTCCTGATTTCCGGAGAGAGTGGCACCGGGAAGGAACTTGTTGCTCAGTCGATCCACCGGCGCAGCCCCCGCAAAGATAAACCCTTTATCGCAATCAACTGCGGCGCGATTCCCGAAAGCCTGCTGGAGAGCGAACTCTTCGGGCACGAAAAGGGTTCTTTCACTGGAGCGCATGTTCAGCGTCCGGGTCGGGTCGAGATGGCACAGGGCGGCACATTGTTCCTCGACGAGATCGGAGAACTCTCAGGCTCCCTCCAGGTGAAGATCTTGCGTTTCCTCCAGGAGAAGCAGATCGAGCGAATTGGAGGCCGATCTCTGATCAGTGTGGATGCGCGTGTCCTGGCCGCGACAAATGTAGACCTAACGAAAGCGATGGCGGAGGGGCGTTTCCGTGAGGATCTTTACTACCGCCTGAATGTTGTCAGCGTCTCAATACCGCCTCTTCGCGACCGGGACGGAGACACCCTCTTGCTTGCCAAGGCGTTTCTGCAGCGGCAGGCATCTCGGCATAACAAGAGCCTTGTGTTTACGCCAAAAGCACTTCAGGTGATTGAATCCCATGGCTGGCCCGGAAATGTCCGGGAACTGGAGAACAGGATTCAGCGTGCCGCCATCATGGCGGAAAACGGCAGAATCACCCACCATGACCTTGGCTTGAACTCTGCTTCGACGGAGTACATGGGACAGAGCCTTGGAAAGGCGCGGGAAGCCGTCGAGCGACAAATGATTGAAGCGGCACTGGCCAGGAACAAAGGCAATCTTTCACGCGCTGCAATTGAACTGGAAATCAGTCGCCCAAGCCTTTATGAACTGATTCAGAAGCTGGGAATAACTCGTCGATAGATATGGAGGTCAGATTGGAGAGTGTTACACCGGAATTGGTTGCAATTGCTCCTGATGTAAAGCTGGGTCAAAACGTCAAGCTTGCGAGATTTATCAATCTTTATGGCTGTACCGTCGGGGACAACACGAAAATTGGTACGTTTGTGGAGATTCAGAAAAATGCAACAGTTGGCAACAACTGCAAGATCTCGAGCCATTCATTTATCTGCGAAGGCGTGACGATCGAGGACGACGTCTTCATCGGACACGGAGTTATGTTTATCAATGATTCCTATCCGCGCGCGACGACAGGTGACGGGAAGCTTCAGACCGAAGCCGACTGGAAAGTGGAAAATACCGTAATCCGCCGCGGTGCATCGATTGGGTCCGGCGCCACGATACTGGCGAACGTCACCATCGGCGAAAACGCGCTCGTCGGAGCGGGAAGTGTAGTGACAAAGGATGTGCCTGCGAATGCAGTCGTGGCCGGGAATCCCGCGCGGGTGTTTCGGTATCTGGATTCGAATGGGTCCCGTCATGCATGAGAACGCTGGACGTGCCCGCCCACCAATGTAGGGTTCCTCCCGTCCGCCCATTGCCTGCCTGATTGTTTCCTTGAAACTGGAATGAGTACCTTCTGATAGGTCTGTTCAACATCATGGCACCGCTTTATGGTTGCTAAATGAACTCGACGTTAAGCATCGCGGTTTAAGCGCGCACATCGACATCGAAAGGAGATTGACGAATGACGGCAGGGAAAGGAATCCCATTCGTGGACTTGGTAGCTCCCCATCTGGATCTGGAGGAGGAGCTGATGGATGCCGTAAGGGGTGTTCTTACGACAGGGATGTTTGTTGGCGGCCCGATGGTCGAGCAGTTTGAGCAGGAGTTTGCCCGATTCTCAAATGCGAAATATTGCGTTGGTGTCAGCAGTGGAACCGATGCCCTGCGATTCATCCTGATGGCCGCAGGGATCGGAAAGGATGACATTGTCATAACGGTGTCCAACACCTTCGCTGCAACGGTCGAGGCGATTGTGCAATCCGGGGGCATCCCTCAGTTCGTCGATATCGATCCTCGAACATTCAACATGAGCGTCAAAGCCCTGCGCTCATTTCTTGAAACACAGTGTGATAAACCGTCCAGGGGACGCTGGCCGGTTCATCGTGCGACAGGACGTGTCGTGAAGGCAATAATGCCCGTGCACCTGTACGGTCAGGTTTGCGACATGGATCCGATCGTAGAGCTGGCCGACGAATATGGGCTGTTTATCTTTGAGGATGCCTGTCAGGCTCACGGGAGTGACTACTTTTCTGCCCGGGCCAACGATTGGCAACGCGCTGGCTCGATCGGAAAAGCTGCGGCATTCAGCTTCTATCCCGGCAAGAATCTTGGCGCCTGCGGTGAAGCCGGCGCTGTAACGACCAACGACGAGGACCTCGCTCGCCGGATTAAGATGATTCGAGACCACGGTCAAAGCCGCAAATACCACCACCTGGTGGAAGGGTATAACGGACGGCTGGATGCGCTCCAGGCAGCCCTGCTTCGCGTCAAGCTGCCGTTTTTGGCCGAATGGAACGCGCAGCGACGGGCTCTCGCAGCCGAATACAACAGCCTGCTCCAGGACGTTGATAGCGTTCAAACGCCATTTGAGCCCGACTGGAGTCGGGCTAACTATCACTTGTACGTGGTCGTATGTGCCAAAGGACGAGACCAAATTCAGAAGTATCTGGGCGAGTCGAACATTGCGACGGGGCTTCATTATCCCATTCCATTGCATCTTCAGCCCGCCTACGCGTACCTCGGTTCGGGCGAGGGCTCTCTGCCCGAAACGGAACGACTGGCGGGAAAAGTCCTGTCCCTGCCTATGTACCCACAACTTCAACGCGAACAGCAGCACCGTGTGGCAGAGACGCTTCAGCAGCTTTCTGAATCGCAGATCGTGAGCAGCAGGTGATTCGGGTGTCCTCGTTCGCGACGTGCGGCTGAGGCACTCGCAGGAGCCGGAGTTTGGGGACTCCAATGGCCGAGACTGATATTTTAAGTAATTTATTATCAATAGTTTGAAGCAGATAACATTAAGTTTAAATGAAGGATATCAAGCTGGTCTCCACACAACGCGAGTGGTTGATGATCGAAGCGATCAGTCCATCCATGTCGCACAGGGGCGAGATGGTCTATCGCAATTCCGCTAAACCGGCATCCTCCAAAGTTACGGCCTGACCCAACGTGTCGATCATTGATTATTACCGCTGTCCGGAAGGTGTCGCGGACCTGGCGATCGGAGGGGATCTCAACGGCTCTACGGGATTCTTCCGTTTCGGGCCGGAGGCTGTTTGTTTTGGACAAGCGATCGGCGTGACGCGTCCATACGTAAACGGCAACCTGTTCGATGCATCTCAGACCGTTAAGGTCGGGCCGAACAGAGTGTCGTTGCCGTTCGATGTCGATCAGGTAATCGACAATCTCCGATACGAACGTTACGTCAGCGACAGGGGAAGCTGGATGGAGGCAGACTGGGCGAAGAGCGCCTATTATCGGCTGCGTCCGTTCTTGCCTGTTGGATTGCGAAAGCATCTGCAGAGGGCCTACCTGCGAGGGTGGCAATCGCGGACCTTCCCGAGCTGGCCGGTGGACCGAAGCGTCGACGTTCTTTTCGAACAACTGATGCTCCTGGCGTTGCGGGCTTCGAAGCGGGACCGGATGCCTTTCATCTGGTTCTGGCCGGACGGCTACAAAGCGTGCGCGATTCTCACCCACGACATCGAGACTAAGACCGGGCGTGATCTCACGTCGAAGCTCATGGATGTCGATGAATCTTTCGGGTTCAAGGCATCCATTCAGGTCGTACCGGAAAAACGGTACTCCGTATCCGCAGGGTTCCTGGACTCGATGCGAGACAGAGGCTTCGAGGTCAACGTGCATGGCCTCGACCATGACGGGAACCTGTTTCATGACCGTGCGGCGTTTCTTGACCGGGCTAAACGCATTAATGAATACGCAGTCCGGTTCCGTTCGCGGGGATTCCGATCTCCAACGATGTATCGAAACATCGACTGGTTGCAGGACCTGAATTTTTCCTACGATATGTCGGTTCCCAACGTTGCGAGACTAGAACCCCAGCAAGGGGGATGTTGTACGGTCATGCCGTATTTTCTTCCTGGCGGCATGCTCGAACTGCCTCTCACTACTACCCAGGACTACACGATTTTCAACGTGCTGAACGACTACTCGACCGAGCTCTGGAAGCAGCAGATCGAAGTGATCAGAAATGGCCATGGCCTGATCAGCCTCATCGTGCATCCCGACTATGTTTTCTCCAGCCGTGCTCAGGAGATCTATCGACAATTGCTGGATGAGGTGCGTACTCTTCAAGCGAATGCGGGTGTTTGGGTCGCTTTGCCTGGCGATGTTGATCAGTGGTGGAGGCAGCGTCACGAAATGAAGGTAGTGCCTTCCGAAAGCGGTTGGAAAATTGAAGGGCCGGGGAGCGATAGAGCGCGTCTTGCTTACGCGTGTCTCGATAACGACCGCCTGATCTACGAGGTTCCGCGCTCTTGAGTTTGAGCCGTCGAAGCGTCCTGTTCGGATTTGCTTCTCTCGTAGAGTTGGCAGCCCAGTGGCGATTCATCCGCCACCTTGTTCAATACGCATGGCTCCCCGCGGTCACGACCGCTTCGGTGCTCGCGACTTGTCAGCCCAAACAGGTGATCGGATGTCTTTAGCCAGCGCTATCGACCGCGCCAGAGACTCTTCGGAGCTTCAGGGCAAACGGGTAGCGATGGTTCTTTTCTCGTACTACCCCTCGGATCCGCGTCCGAGACGTGCCGCGGAGGCTCTGGTTGGCGCCGGAATGGAGGTCGATCTGATTTGCCTCCGCGAGAGCGCAACGGACTCTGTATCAACCGTCGTCAAGGGCGTCAATGTCCGGCGCGTGCCGATGGCTCGTCGCAGGGGAGGAATACTCGGATACCTTTATCAGTACCTCGCATTCTTCCTGATTTCCTCGGCGATCATCATCAGGCGATCCTTCACCCATCGATACGCGATGGTCTATGTCCACAACATGCCGGACTTCCTCGTGTTTGCGGGTACGGTTCCGAAGTTGATGGGCGCCAAAGTGGTTTTGGATCTTCATGATCCGATGCCCGAGTTGATGCAAACGATTTTTGACCTGCCCGCGACCGCGCGAAGCGTCAGCGTGCTGAAGTTTATTGAACGGTGGAGCCTTCGCTTTGCAGATTCCGTCATTACAGTGAATCGCGCGTGTGCCAAATTGTTCGCATCTCGCGGATGCCCGAGCAGTAAAATTTCCGTCGTTATGAACTCTCCTGATGAGGAGATCTTTCGACCCAAGCCAAGCTCCGTCAAATCGCCTCTAAATGGATCCAAGCCGTTCGTCGTGATGTATCACGGCTCCCTTGTGGAGAGAAATGGCCTTGGATTGGCTATCGAGGCGTTCGCGAGGCTTCGCTCCTCGGTGCCATCCGCTGAATTACGGATCTATGGTACTCAAAATTCCTTTCTTGAAAGGGTAATGCAATCAGTTCGAAGTCAGGGCCTGGAGGATTGCGTTCGTTATCTGGGGCCAAAGCCGCTCGAACAGATTGTCGAAGCTATCGGCCAATGTGATGTTGGCGTGATTCCCAATCAGAGAAGCATTTTTACCGAGTTGAACACCCCTACGCGGATCTTTGAATACCTGGCTTTAGGCAAGCCAGTTATTGCTCCCAATGCTCCAGGTATCACGGATTACTTTGACGGGGAATCCCTGATCTATTTCGACCTGGGTAACGCGGAGGACCTGGCACAGAAGCTCGAGTACACATTCCGCAATCCGGAGAAAGTACGGGAGACCGCTCGAAGAGGTCAGGAGATCCACTTGAGACACACCTGGAGAGCGGAGCGGGGAACACTCCTGAACCTGGTGAGTAGCCTGCTCGGAAGCGCTCCGGTCCAATCGCCTGCTACGATGGGCGCAGGATCCCGCAACCAGCCCGGTAGTTAAGGTTCAAGTGCTGGGTGTTCTGTCGAAGTTGTCGGATAAGGATGTTGTCGGAGAGTTCTTCGAGCTTTTCAAGACACCCTGGGAGTTCTGCCGCAAAGGAAAGCAGTACGATACCGTTATCTGTAGTGGCGACGTCTCCACCGAAGGCGTTGCCGCAAGACTCCTTATCGTCTATTCCGCGGAGAAGACACCCTTCGATACCGGCTACGGAATTCAGAGCGCGTCCACTTCTTCCTGCACGCACGCCCTCTTTTCTGGAACACTAATCCCACTTTATGGCAGTGCGCTGACCTTCCCATCGACCCCATCAACTCTGCTGGAAACCCCGTCCGGTGATGTTCTGGCCTACGCTTCTTCGGTTGGCCCGGATCGCTACGTCCGGGTTGGATATGATCTGTTTGCGGAAATCCGAGCGATCCTCGGCAGCGGACAGCCCCCGCTCAACGCATCTTCACCAACTCTCGATTTGCACATCGCCCTGCTGCGTCACTTGATCACAAGTAGTGGCTCGCCGCTTGCGGAGATTCCGCCAATACCGGCCGGATACCCGTTCATGGTCTGCCTCACCCACGATATGGATCATGCCTTGATTCGACGGCATCGGTTCGACGCCACGATGCTGGGATTCATTTATCGTGCGACGGTCGCATCAGTAATGCGAACTGCACGAGGGAGGCTTCCCGCGCGCGGTCTAATCCGGAACTGGGCCGCAGTTGCAAAGCTTCCCCTCGTCTACCTGGGCGTCGCCGCGGATTTCTGGTACCAGTTTGACCGATACCTCGATCTTGAGAAGGGACGTCCGTCGACGTTCTTTGTAATTCCTTTTGCAGGACGGCCCGGCCGCTCCCTGCAAGGCAAAGCGCCCGGAGCCCGAGCCTCTCGCTACGGTGTGTCGGATATTGCCGAGAAGGTTCGCTTCCTGAGTGCGGCAGGCTCGGAGATTGGCCTTCATGGGATTGATGCCTGGGTGGATACAGCCAGCGGACGGGAAGAAGCAAAGAGGATCGCGGATGCAGGCGTTGAGCGCCCACAAGGCGTTCGTATGCATTGGTTATATTCGGATGAGAACTCCTGGAGAGTACTGGAAAACGCAGACTTCGTATACGACTCAACGATGGGCTATAACGAAACGGTAGGCTTTCGAGCCGGAACCAGCCAGGTTTTCAAACCCCTCGGCGCGTCCCGCCTGCGTGAATTGCCTATGCAGATCATGGATACGGCATTGTTTTATCCCGACTATCTGAACCTATCCGAAGAAGAGGCTTGGAGTTTATTGAGCCCGATATTGGACAATACAGCCCGGTATGGAGGCGTCCTGACGATCAACTGGCATGATCGCAGCATCGCGCCTGAAAGGTTGTGGGATGGATTCTACTCTCGTCTGTTGGCAGACTTGACTCGTCGGGGCGCGCTGTTCTGCACGGGTTCAGACGCGGTCGCCTGGTTTCAGAAGAGACGGTCTGTCAGCTTTGAAGAACTGAGTTCCGGGGAAATACGTGCAACAGTTTGTAGTGGCATGAATGAGTCGGTCCCTGATATGCGCCTGAGAATTTACAGTCCATGCGATTCTCATTCAGTTTCAGAGAAGAAATTGGCTCCGGAGCGATACCAGGAAACAATCTTCAGCGATCGAGCGGAGTTTCGCTTGGCCAGCTGATCCTACAGGGTGCTCAGAAAACGAAATGGATAAGAAGGAACGGGTAGTCGTTGTTGGGCTTGGAGAAGTGGGTAAGCCTCTTCTTCAGCTCCTCTCTTCAAACTACAAGACCATCGGT
>DASTBJ010000475.1:0-8949 GCA_035712125.1 Terriglobia bacterium | reverse complement strand
AGGCGATGTCCTGGCGGCAACTTCGGGTGGTCGAAGTCTTCAGCAGGATCGTGCGTCATGCCGAGCTTTTCCATGAGCCGGCGTGACGCCACGTTTTCCGGAACCGTAAACGAAACCAGACTCTCTAGTCGCAGCCGCTCGAATGCGAAACGGATTACTTCCTGCGAACCCTCCGTCGCCAGTCCCTTTCCCCAGTACGGAGTCGCAATGCGCCAGCCAATCTCCACACAAGGCGTGAAGTGCGCCTGGAATGAAGCGACGTGAAGGCCGATAAACCCGATGAACTCACTTCCCTGTTTCAATTCTGTCGCGAATAATCCGAAACCACGGTTGTCGAAGTGGGCTTCGATATTCTCGATTAATTGATCGCTTTCTTCGCGCGTCAACGTATCGGGAAAAAACTCCATCACGCGGGGATCCGCATTCATTGCCGCAAACGGCCCTCGATCAGAGTCCTTCCAGCGCCGCAATAGAAGTCGTTGGGTTTCCAGCATGATTCATCGAACTATAACAGCGAACTCACAAGCCTGAAACCATAGTCGGAATACCGGAACTCCGGCGGCAGGCTACTGCGGTGCGCCGCGCGCGATGCCTTGACCAGGTGACGCCACGAACCACCGCGCGAGACACGCCGCGTACCGGACTCCGGCCCGGTTGGATCGTGCCGCGGTGATGACGCGTAGTATTCGGGATCAAACCAGTCGCTGCACCACTCATGAACGTTGTCACCAATATGGAAGAGGCCGTAGCCATTGGGCTCGCCTTCATGAACAGGCCGCGGACCGGTCCATGATCCGTTGAAATAGGGAAATGCGGATGGGACCTCATCACCCCACGAGTATTCGGCGCCGTCTTTTCCGCCGCGGCATGATTTCTCCCACTCGGCTTCCGTGGGTAGACGCCGCGGCTCGCCCAGTTGCTCGGAAATCCATTCACAGTAAGCAACCGCATCGAACCAGCTGATACCGATCGCGGGTTGATCGGGATCGCAGAAATGGGGGCTCCACCAATCCTTAGGCTCCGTGCGGCGCGTGGCGTCCAGAAAGATCTGATATTCCCTTCGCGAAACGGCCGCCGGCGAAATGCGGAACGCGCTGACAAAGACGCGGTGACGTGGACTCTCCCACGAGAAGTGTCCTTCCGATCCCATCCAGAACCAGCCGGCAGGTATGAGAATCATGTCGACGTCCTGGCTCAAGCTACCACACACAACCATGCCAAATGATGTATATTGCCGCCTTTCATGGGTTCGGTATTCCATCTCTTCTACCCCTGGGGTCTCATTCTTTACGCCGTGGCGCTCGTCCACTTTTTCCGTAGACGACCGGACGGTTACTGGCTCTGGATCATTCTGATCGTGCCCTTCGGGGCTCTGATCTATATCGTCGTGGAAGTGGTTCCGGATCTCGGTCTACTGCGAGATACATTCCAGGCTTTTCCACGCCGCAAGCGGATTCGACATCTCGAAGCGATGATCACGCAAAACCCCGCAGCCGGAAATCTCGAAGAACTGGCAGACCTCTACCTGGATGAACGGAATTACAAACGAGCGGCCGAGTTTTACGACCGCGCCATTGCGTCACGTTCGCGATCGGATGATGCGTTCTATCGTCGCGGGATTACGAAGGTCCATCTGGAAGACTATGCGGGCGCGCTTCCCGACCTGGAATACATCGTGTCGCGCGACCCGAAGTACGATTCCTACCGTGCAATGGGACTGCTGGCTCACGTGTATGCGCAGACGGGACAGCCGGAAAAAGCAGAGGCCTGCTTCGAGGAGGCCACGACGATATCCACCCTGTCGGAAACCTATTTGAACTACGCCCAGTTCCTGGCATCACAACAGCGCACCAGCGAAGCACGCGAATGGGCGCAACGCGTGCTGCAGAAGAAGCCGGCTATGCCGAGCTATCTCAGGCGACGCGAGCGCCCATGGTTCCGCAAGGCAAACGCGATTTTGAAGAAACTTCCTGCAAAGTGATCGCTAGAGCAGGTCCTGGCACAGAGCAGCGGTCTGCTCGGGGGTGAGCGTTGTTTCCGCCGCGATGTCGGGGTGCGAGCAGCCCACCTTTCTCGGCACCTGATCCCCGACGCGAAACTTCAGATAGTGGACGGAGCTGATGCGCCCCCGTCCCACCTGCCGGGAATCGAATTCCGCGGATACGCGAGTTCCCTTTTCCGTCTCGATATACAGTGTGCCGGGAAGATCCGTCCAGCGCGACAGCAGTTCGGCCCGCCGGGCGGGGTCATCGATTTCAATGAGCAGCGTGCAGCCCAGTTCGCCCCGGTTGCCCAGAAGCTCGTTGTAGGTTTCCATTTCATGCTGGATGTCGGGCTCGTTGTTGATGTTTTCCGCCCGGATCATTTCCTGGATTTGATACAGCACGGTGTCGTGATTCTCGAAAAGAAACGTCAGATAAGAACCGACGTGAACGCGCCGCCTCTCCTTTTGTTCAAGAACACCGCGCCGGAAATCCTCGCGAGTCGCAGCATACTCAGGCGCCTTTTTTATTTCTTCTCTACTGACCCTTCTCATTGTTCTTCACCTTCTCCGGAAAGCCATCTTCGCGGTACGCCCGAGCCAGAATGGTCATCGGGTGCATGGGCTTCACTCCAGCGTGCTGTTCAAACTGGATCGCAGCAAGCGGACAGTCTGTCGACCACACTTTGGACTCCGACGCTTTCATTCCCGCAAACGCTCGTTCTCCGACCCTCCTGGACGCGTCGAATCCCTCAACCTTCATGGCGTACGTTCCGTCGTGACCGCAACACTCGGTGACGGTTTTGGGGACGACGCCCGGAATCTTTCGCAGCAAATCGCGGCCCTTGAACCCAACGGCCTGGGCGCGAAGATGGCACGGAGCGTGGTAACCCACGCTGTTTCCAGGAGTGCTCTTAAAGTCCGTCGAAAAGCGCGGCTCGTTTCGGATGGACCATAGATACTCGCTGGGGTCCATAACGGCTTGTGCAAGTTGCTGAGCTTGCCGGCGATCCTCCGACGCTACAAGTTCTGGATATTCACGGCGCAGCATCATCGAGCACGTTGGATTGATCGCGATCACTTTTGCGCCGCGTTCGACATAAGGCATCAACTTGTCGAGGTTTGCCTTCGCCTGGGCGCGCAGGCGCTCGAGGTCGCCTGCCTCCCAGCGGGGCATGCCGCAACATTCAAGTCCGTTGACGCACTGAAGATCGACGTTGTTTTTGCGCATCACGGAGACGGTGTCGCGTCCAATCTCGGGTTCGTTGTTCTGCACGTAACAGGTCTGGAAAAGGACCACTTCGCAGTCCTTCTTGTTCCCCGTCAGCCCTTGGCTGTCAGCCCACTTCTCGAACGTCGACGACGCAAAATCCGGCAATTTCTTGTGACGATGAATGCCAAGCACCTTCTCCATGAACCAACGCTGCATCGGAAGGCGATTCATCAGATTTGCGAGACCCAGGCTCAGCCGGGCCACCCAACCGGCCATATCGGGATCGCCGAGCACGCGATCGCGCAGCGACAGTCCCTGCTTCCGCGCGAGGTGGGCGTCGTAACGGTGAACAAGTTTCGGGAAGTCGAGTTGGAACTGATGCTGGTCGCGCGGAGTATATGGACACTGGACTTCGCACAGCTTGCACTGAAAGCATGCGTCCATGATCGTCCGGGTCTCCGGCGCCGTGATCTTCGTCACATCCCCGTCGTATTTGGTGTCGAGGAGAGAAAACAGAGTCGGAAAGGTGTCGCAATATTTGAAACAGAGGCGGCAACCGTGACAGATCTCGAAAACGCGGGTGATCTCTTTTTGCAGGGATTCAGGATTCCAGTAAACCGGATCGCTCGGGTTATACGAAAGGCCGTCAGTTGGGAGATATGAAATTCGTTGTGTTTCGGACATGTGTTACTGGATGGGAGATCGGGAAATCGGAAATTTCAAAATTTCCGATTTCCTACCGGCCTTCAGGTCTCTTACGTCACCGACTTCAGCATTTGCGTAAATCGCCCCGCATGGGACTTCTCGGCCTTCGCCAACGTCTCGAACCAGTCTGCAATCTCCTTGAACCCTTCCTCACGGGCTGTTTTGGCCATACCCGGATACATGTCCGTGTATTCGTGAGTCTCGCCCTCAATCGCGGCCTTCAGGTTCAACGTTGTATCTCCAAGAGGGAGTCCCGTAGCCGGGTCGCCAACCTGCTTGAGGTAATCGAGGTGGCCGTGGGCATGGCCGGTTTCACCTTCCGCGGTCTCGCGGAAGTTGCTGGCCACTTCGGGATATCCCTCCACGTCCGCGACTTTTGCGAAATAAAGGTAGCGCCGGTTCGCCTGCGATTCGCCGGCAAACGCGTCCTTTAAATTCGAATGAGTCTTTGTATCTTTGAGTGAACCCATGAAACCTCCTTTGATGTGCCCACGATAGTCTCGCAGGACGAGCCATTCTTCAAATTGATTGTTTTTATTGGCAATAGACAAAAACTATCTGAAATATCCAACCAGCTCAACCACACGAAAAGCCCTGGAGCGTTCCCGGGGCAAATCCCGTGGCAGTCCGGACTCGACGCTCTGACGCAGTAATCTCATCATAGATTGCTTGAGATGTCCTCTCCTGTGAATCAGGCTGACTTCGCGCGCGGGAGCCGGCCGCGCAATGGCAATGACCTTTCCCTCGAATTTCCTGCGGGCAACGGACTGCGCGGCAAGCTGCGGCAGGAGCGTATACCCCTGCCCCTTGGAGACCATCTCCACCAGCGTTTCGATACTCCCGCCTTTCAGGTGGACCGACGGGAAACAGCCGCCGCGCTCTCCGCCCCCGCAAACATCCACAACCTGCTGGCGCAGGCAGTGCTCTTCGGATGGCAGCCAGAGCTCGCGTGAATCGAGCGCGCTTTCGGACACCTTGTTTGCCTTCATCCAGCGGTGACCGGGCCCCACGTAGAGAAAGAACGGCTCGTAGAAAAGCGGCTCCTCTTCAACACGGGACAAGCCCAGCGGCGTCGCCAGGATGCCCGCGTCGATCTGATCCTTGTCGAGAGCCTCGATAATCCGCTCCGTAGACATCTCTTCAATCGCAAGTTCGATGCGCGGATAACGCGCCGTGAATTTTCCCAGGAATAGCGGCATCAGATACGGCGCGATGGTGGGAATCACAGCCAGACGGAATTCTCCCGACAGCTCGTCCGCGCTCCGATTGCCAAGCAAAGAAAACCGCTTGAACTCGGTCAGAACGACTTTCGCCTGCTCAATGAAGGCCTTGCCGTCTTCGGTTGGAAGAATCGGTTGCTTGTTCCGATCAAACAAAACCACGCCCAGTTCGTCCTCGAGCTTTTTCAGCTGTGCGCTCAGCGTCGGCTGCGAAACATGACACTGTTCTGCGGCTCGGCCAAAGTGCCGGGACTGGTCCAGCGCGACAACGTACTCGAGTTGTGTAATGCTCGCCACGTCTGAAATCGTCGTCACCAATTTCCCACATCAGGTAGCATGGAAACAATGCAGACTCTTCTGAGAAGCCCGTTCAATGAAGCACGCGAGGAACGCGGGTGGAATACGGACGCGGTGCTGCGAGATTACCGGATCGCCTGCCGCAGCCGACAGTGCGCCAGCGTTGGGCGTCGCGAAGTCCATTCCGGTAAAGCCAAGTTCGGCATCTTCGGAGACGGTAAGGAAACGGCACAACTGGCTCTGGCCTACGCCTTTCGCAAGGGCGACTTCCGGTCGGGCTATTATCGCGATCAAACGCTGATGTTCGCTCTGGACCTGCTGACCGTGGAGCAGTTTTTCGCGCAACTTTACGCCCATGCAGACCCTCAACATGAACCGTTCTTTGGCGGGCGCTCCATGACCGGTCACTTCGCCACGCGCCTGCTGGACGACGACGGAAACTTTCTGAAACACACCGACCGCTATAACTCTGCGGCCGACCTTTCCCCCACAGCGTCGCAAATGCCAAGGCTGGTCGGTCTGGCCTACGCGTCAAAGCTGTATCGGCGAATGCCCGGATTGCAGGAACAGGCTTCCCTGTTTTCCAACAATGGCCACGAAGTCGTGTTCGGCACGATCGGCAACGCCGGCTGTGCCGAAGGACTCTTCTGGGAGGCGGTGAATGCCGTCGGTGTGCTCCAGGTCCCGATGCTGCTCTCCGTTTGGGACGACGGTTTCGGAATCTCTGTTCCTAATGCCTTTCAGATGACCAAGGGCGACATCTCGCGAATCCTTGAAGGCTTCAAGCACCGCGTCGGCGGACGGCCCGGCATCGATATTTATGTGGCGCGCGGGTGGAACTATCCGGAACTCTGCTCGACGTATATCGAGGCAGCGGAACTTGTCCGGCACAATCACACTCCCGCGATCATTCACGTCACCGAACTCACGCAACCCTTCGGGCATTCGACTTCAGGAAACCACGAAAGGTACAAGTCGGAGGAGCGCCTGGCATGGGAGCGCGAGTTCGATTGCCTTCGGAAAATGCGCGAGTGGATCCTTGAACACGAGTTCGCGTCCCCGGCGGAACTGGACGACATCGAAAAAGCTGAGGAACAGGCAGTGCTCGAAGCACGCGAGAAAGCCTGGGAAGCCTATCGCGCGCCTATCGAAGCCGAGAGGAAAACCGTCGTTGCGATGCTCGACGCACTTGAGGATGCCAACGCTGCGCAGTCCCTTCGCATCATGGACGCGCCCCTGCGCCGGGACATCATGGCGACGGCGACCGAAGCCCTGCTGGCAGCACGAGACAAGCCCCTTGAGCACACCGCAGCTTTACGTCAATGGAAGCAGGAACAGGAAGCGATCAACAGCCGGAGATACGGATTACACCTTTATAGCGAGTCTGAACTATCCGCGCTCCGGGTTCCCGCCGTCCCCGCTCGATATTCCGAGAACCCGACGATCCTGAAAGGTTTCGAAATTCTCAGCGCAAACCTCGACGCAGCGTTCCAGCTATTCCCCAACCTGATTGCTTTTGGAGAAGACGTCGGCCATCTCGGAGGCGTGAATCAGGGGTGGGCGCATCTTCAGGAGAAGTATGGAATGCATCGCGTATCCGACACAGGGATCCGAGAAGCGACGATCGTCGGCCAGGCCATCGGCCTGGCGATGCGCGGTATCCGGCCGATGGCCGAGATTCAATATCTGGACTACCTTCTCTATGCCTTGCAGATCATCGCCGATGACCTGGCGAACCTGCGCTGGCGAACTCACGGAGGTCAGAAGGCTCCGGTCATCATCCGTACGCGTGGACATCGTCTGGAAGGAATCTGGCATTCCGGGTCGCCGATGGCAGGCATCATTAACCTGGTTCGTGGACTGTATGTCTGCGTTCCAAGAAATGCCGTACAGGCTTCCGGCTTCTATAACACGCTGCTGCGCTCCGATGACGCAGCGCTCGTGGTGGAGACTCTGAACGAATACCGGCGAAAAGAGCCGATGCCTGAAAACATTGGAGAATTTACGCTTCCGCTGGGTGTACCGGAAATTCTTTGCACCGGCAACGACGTGACCGTCGTGACCTACGGCGCGTGCTGCGAGATCGCCCTGAGAGCGGCGGAACTGCTGGAGACTATGGGTATCCGCATCGAGGTGATCGATGTGCAGACACTGCTTCCCTTCGACCTTCGTGGCGTGATTGCTGAGTCCATCAAAAAAACAAGTCGGGCCCTGTTCCTCGACGAGGATTGTCCGGGAGGCGGTACGGCTTACATGATGCAGGAAGCGCTGGAACGCCAGGGCGGCTACCAGTGGCTGGATTCGGCCCCGCGGACACTTTCTGCCAAGCCTCATCGTCCCGCGTACGGCTCAGACGGTGATTACTTCTCCAAGCCCAATCGCGATCAAATCGTGGAAATCGTCTACGCGATGATGAGAGAGGATCAGCCGGAAAAATTCCCGCCGATTTTTTAAGCGGAGCACTCGCAACTCAAAACTTGTTTTCTACCGGAACGACCTGAACATCCAGCTTCTCTGTTCCACGCAGGAGCGTCAACGTGGCGCGGTTTCCAACGCGGTTCTCGGTCAGAATTCGATGAAGGCTGTCGATATCCGGAACAGGATCGTCGTCAAATCCCACCAGGATGTCGCCATCACGCACTCCGGCCTGCAGGGCAGGACTTCCCGGTTCCACGGATACCACGAAGATGCCGCTATCTGTCGCAAGATTGTGACCGCGAACCAGCCGGCGCGGAAGCGGCACGTTCTGTCCGGCGATCCCCATGTAGCCTCGGCGAATTCTTCCGTCCTTGATCAGCCGCCCGGCAAGGTAGTTCGCGGTGTCGATGCCAACGGCAAAGCAGATACCCTGAGCCGACGGGATGATCGCCGTGTTCACACCCACAACTTCACCTCGCGACGTCACAAGTGGCCCGCCGGAGTTGCCTGGGTTGAGCGCAGCATCCGTTTGGATCACATTGTCGATCAGACGTCCCGACTGAGACCGTAGCGATCGGCCGAGTGCGCTCACGACGCCCGACGTGACGGTGCACTGGAATCCATAAGGATTTCCTATCGCGATAACAAGCTGCCCGACCCGAAGAGCCGAGGACTTGCCGAACGTTGTCGGTATCAGACCAGAAGCGCTGATGCGAAGCACCGCAAGGTCGGTTGCCGGATCTTCGCCTATCTGGTCTGCGACGAATCGCCGCCCATCGGGGAAGCCGACGCGGATCGCCGTTGCACTGTGCACCACGTGGCTGTTGGTCAGAATGAACCCATCGGGTGTGAACACGAACCCGGACCCCGAACCCGCAGGGTTCTGCCCTTTCCGAACCTCCACGTTGACGACGGACGGACTTGCGCGTCCCGCCGCATCGATAACGGCCTCCGAATAAGCGTCAAGTAATTCGTTGTCCGATGGCGGCTGTCCCACCGGCATTGCAAGGATGTCGGGCTCCATCGCGAGGGTCATATGCTGATGAGAAAGAAAGTCAACGACAGGAGGACGAAGGAGCTTTCGAAGAAAATCGGAAATCGGACGATTCCTGCAA
>DASTBJ010000474.1:0-6371 GCA_035712125.1 Terriglobia bacterium | reverse complement strand
GTTCTGTATCTCGCACAGCCGACAGGCACGCTGATCCTGGTGGGCCTCCCAATTGCCCTGGCGGGCGCCGCGTTGCGCGCACTCGCAGCCGGCGTCATCCGCAAGGATGCCACCTTGACCACTTCGGGCCCGTACGCATGGACCCGCAATCCTCTTTACCTCGGAAGCTTCCTGTTGGGACTCGGCTTTGCCGTCATGAGCGGCAGCTGGATCGCCTCGGCGCTTATCGTTCTACCGTCCTTTATGGTCTACCCGAACGTGATCCGCAACGAAGAGGCGCATCTCGCGAGACTCTTTCCGGACCAGTTCCCCGAATACTGCAGGAACGTTCCCAGGTTCTTCCCGCGCTTTCGGCCTGTGCAGAAGTCGTTCTCCACGTCGCAGTACCTCGCAAACCGGGAGTATCAAACCGCGCTCGGTTTTGCCGCCATGCTGGGAATTTTCATCCTGAAGTGGGCAGGTTAGCCGTCCTCGCCAACTAAAATTCACCCCTCTTGCCACGATCCTGAGAGAATGGCGGTTGATTTACCCTGAGTCGGCACCTATACTCTGGGGTCGTGCGTGTTTTCGAGTGGGCGTTGCGGCCCACTTTTTTATTGGTATGGGCATTGATAGGGATCGAATCCGTCTCCTGGTACAGCAAGTTATTGAGGGCCAGGGATATGAGCTTGTAGAGTTCGAGCTTAAAGGCGGCGGGAAGCATTCGATTCTCAGGGTTTTCATTGATACGCCCGAAGGAATTACGCATAAGGACTGCGAGTTAGTCAGCGAACAGTTAGGAACGGTTCTCGATGTAGAAGATCTGATTCCCTTTTCGTATACGTTGGAAGTCTCTTCACCGGGTCTGGATCGCAAGCTGGTCAAGGATTCTGACTACACTCGCTTTGAAGGAAAGCTGGCGAAAGTTCAGACGCGGATCCCGCTCCAAAACCAGAAAACCTTCAAGGGAAGACTCCGTGGCCTGCAGGGTGGAAACGTCCTGTTGGAGTTGCCGAGGGGCAACGTCCTGGAGATTCCGCTGGATGTTATTCAGGAGTCCCGGCTGGAATTTGACTGGGCGGAAGAGAAGACGCGGCGCAAAGGGGAATAGCGATGTCGAATCTGCTTTTTCAGACAATCGATCAGATCAGCAGGGAGAAAGGAATCGACCCTCAGATCGTGATCCACGCGATCGAAGATGCGATCGTGGTCGCGTCCCGCAAGTATTTCAAATCAAACGAAGAACTGCGTGGCCGGATTAATCCGGAAACCGGCGAAATCGACGTTTACGCGCTCCGCAAGGTCGTCGAGGAAGTCACCAATCCCGTTCGTGAAATTTCCGTGGATGAGGCGCGCCGCATCAAGCCGGATGCGCAGATGGAAGAAGAAATAGAATTCCTCAAACCGACGGTCGGTCTCGGCCGGATCGCGGCGCAGCTGGCCAAGCAGGTGATCTTTCAGAAGGTCCGGGAGGCAGAGCGCGAAAGCGTTTATGCCGAATACCACAAACACGTTGGCGAAGTGGTCAACTGCGTGGTCAAGCGCTTTGAGAACGGCGACATCATCGTGGAACTGGGCAAAACCGAAGGCCGTCTTGGCAAGCGCGATCAGTCGAGGCTCGAAAGCTTTGCCCCCAACGAGCGCATTCGCGTGGTGATCACCAAGGTCGACAAGACCGCGAAGGGTCCCCAGGTCATGGTGTCACGCACCGATCCGGCTCTTGTGCAGCACTTGTTTCAAACCGAAGTTCCCGAAATCTATGACGGTACGGTTCAGATTCGCAGCATCGCCCGGGAAGCGGGAGAGCGCACGAAAATCGCCGTCACGTCTCGCGAGCGCGATGTCGATCCTGTCGGCGCCTGCGTCGGCATGAAAGGGACGCGGGTCCAGTCGATTATTCGAGAGCTCCGCGGGGAAAAGATCGACATCATCCAGTGGAATGAGGATGTAGTCAGCTTTGCGACCAACGCGATCAGCCCGGCCAAGGTCAGCCGCGTCGCGATCCTCGATTCGACGGAAAAAATCATGGAGATGGTGGTTGAAGACAGCCAGTTGTCACTCGCGATCGGAAAGAAGGGACAGAACGTTCGTCTGGCATCGAAGCTGATCGGATGGCGTATCGATATCAAGAGCGAAGAGGAAAAACGCGCAGAAATCGAAAGCCAGATCAACCAGATGCAGGAATCTGTACCGACGCCGATCGAAAGCATGCAGGGCTTGACCCAGTCTCTGGTTCAGAAGCTGGCCACATCGGGCATTACAACTATCGAGCAACTGGCGGATCTGGCGCCTGAGGACCTGGAGAACATCCCCGGCATCGGCTCCAAGACGGTAGAGAAGATCAAAGACGTGCTCTCGGAGTATTACGCGCAACTGCCGTCCTATCAGGACGACTTGCGTGCGGTAGCCGAACACATGTTTTCGAAGAGCGCCGACGAACCTGAAGAGAACGCGGAAGAGAAAGCAAACGGGGCAAACGCCCCAAAGGAATAGAAGGGTAGAATAACTGATTCATGGCAAAAAAACTTCGGGTCTATGAGCTCGCACGCGAGCTGAACCTCGACAACTCGGAAGTGATTCGCGAGTTGCAGCACATGGGTGTGCCTGTGACGTCTCACTCCAACACTGTCGAGGACCGGCTGGCCGACACTCTTCGCAAGAGACTCAAGACAGAAGTTGTCGAAGTCATCGCGCCTGCTGTCGAGGAAGTGGCCGTCAAAGAGCCGCCGAAAGAAGCCGCGGAGTCAGCTCCGGCAGCCGTTCCGGAAAAGGAAGAGCCGAAGGAACAGCAACCGCCACCGCCGCCGGCAACTGCGCGGGTTGAAACGAAGCCTGTAGAGGTTGAAGCGGAACACAAAGCGCCGGCGAAGCCGGCGCCGGTGTCGCCACCTCCCCCGCCGGCGCCTGTGGCGCCTCCGCCGCC
Organism: Terriglobia bacterium; assembly: GCA_035712125.1. GTDB lineage: Bacteria > Acidobacteriota > Terriglobia > 20CM-2-55-15 > 20CM-2-55-15 > DASTBJ01. The sequence continues at coordinate 3,469 of DASTBJ010000474.1, read as the reverse complement.
GCCCATGCAGCCCGCGGTAGAGGCGAAGGTCGCGCCCAGGCCACCCGTCGTGACTTCACCACCACCGCCTCCTCCGCCGGCACCGCCCCCGGTCCGAAGGGTGGAACCTCGCGGCGTTCGGTTCGTGGAACCCCGACAAATGGTGAGTCCCATCGTTTCTCTTCCCAGTGAGAAGAAGCCGCCGGTCGCGCCCGCGGCGTCCCATGAAGAGCGCAAAACCATGCAGCAGCTCGCGCAGGAGCGACTGCGCCAGCAGAACAGGCTGCCTGTCCAGCCACCGCCGCGCCGCCCTGGCGAGGCCCCGCGTCCGCCATTAGGACAACGACCGGGAGTGGTTCCGCCGCGGCCCGATCAATCGCGCGGGACAGCGGCGCCACCGAAACCCGCAGGCACGAGCACGACAGCACCACCGGAACGGCGATTGAGCGCGCTGGATCGTTATCAGCAGCGCTACGAACGGCATATCGAAAAGAAACTTGCTCCAGCCGCTCCTCGACCTCAACCCCGTGTAGAAGCACCGAGAGAGTTCCGAAAGGTCACTCTGACGGAAGGCATCACCGTCGGCGAACTCGCCGAAAAACTCGACGTCAAAATGACCGACATGATTAAAAAACTCATGGAACGTGGCATTTTTGCCTCAAAGAACCACTCCCTCGACCGCGAGATGGCCACGCAGATTTCGAAGGAGTTCAATGCCGAAGCCGATTTCGTCACGTTTGAAGAAAGCGTGATGCTCGATCACGTTGAAGTCAGCGCACCCGAAAACCTGCTGCCACGGCCGCCTGTGGTGACTATCATGGGCCACGTCGATCACGGAAAGACGTCGCTGCTCGATGCGATTCGAAAGAGTCGCGTCACGGAGTCTGAACATGGTGGCATCACGCAGCACATCGGCGCTTATCAGGTGAAGGTAAAGGAACGCAAGGTCACGTTCCTCGACACGCCCGGTCACGAAGCGTTCACCCTGATGCGCGCGCGTGGAGCGCGCGTTACGGATATCGTCGTGCTTGTTGTTGCGGCTGACGACGGCGTGATGCCGCAGACCATCGAATCGATAAATCACACGCGAGCCGCGAAAGTTCCGTTCGTCGTCGCCATCAACAAGATCGACAAACCCGGCGTCAACGTCGAACGCGTCAAACGCGAGTTGTCCGAACAGGGCCTGCTGGCCGAAGACTGGGGCGGTGAAACCGTCACCGTTGAGGTATCCGCAAAGACAGGGAAGAATCTCGACCTGCTTCTCGAAATGATTGCGCTGGTTGCAGATCTGCAAAACCTGAAGGCGGATCCCAGCCTTCCGGCTTCGGGTGTCGTCCTTGAAGCGAAAATCGATAAGGGCCGCGGAAACGTCGCGACCGTCCTGGTCCAGAATGGAACGCTGAAGGTCGGCGACAACTTCGTTGCCGGCGCGGTCTACGGCAAGGTTCGGGCCATGTTCGACGAGCTTAGCCAGCCTGTGAAGGAAGCCGGTCCTTCGACTCCTGTTGAAGTGCTGGGACTCCAGGGCTTGCCGTTGGCCGGCGATTCGTTCCAGTCCGTCGACGACGAAAGGGCGCGCCAGGTTGCGCAGTATAGGCAGGAGAAACTACGCGAAACCGCGATGGCAAAGACCTCGCGCCTTACTCTCGATCAGTTGCACCGGCAACTGGCTGAAGGCGAGACCAAGGAAGTGGCGATTGTTCTCAAGTGCGACGTGCAGGGATCGCAGGAAGCCCTCAGCGAGATGTTGAACAAGCTGAGTACCGACAAGGTTAAGGTCCGGATCCTGCATTCCAGTGTCGGCGCCATTACCGAAACCGACGTCGTTCTTGCGATGGCTTCAAACGCGATTATCGTGGGCTTCAACGTTCGTCCCGAACGGAAGGCTGCGGAACTGGCGGCGCGCGAAAAGCTGGATGTCCGGCTTCACACCATCATCTACAACGTCGTGGATGAGATCAAGCGTGCCATGACCGGCATGCTGGAACCGGTGATACGGGAAAGCCGGCTTGGTGCGGCGGAAGTCCGCAATACGTTCCGTGTCCCGAAGGTCGGCATGATCGCGGGCTGCTACGTCACTGACGGCAAGATTACCCGGCAAGCGCAGCTCCGGTTGTTGCGCGATAACGTCGTGATCTATGAGGGCAAGATCGCGTCGTTGAAGCGATTCAAGGATGACGTTTCGGAGGTAACCCGCGGCTATGAATGCGGTATCGGGATCCAGAACTTCAACGACGTTAAGGTCGGAGACATTATCGAAGCCTTCGTCACCGAAAAGGTGATGGACGAACCGGCGTAATTCTTCCGGGGGATCAATGGTGACCATTGCGCTCCTGACTCTTGACATCCACATACCCCACGCCCAGTCGCTCAAAGACAAGCGCATGGTCGTACGCCGCCTGAAGGATCGTCTTCGCTCGAAGTTCAATGTCTCCGTTTCAGAGACCGATCACCAGGATCTCTGGCAGCGAGCGACAATCAGCGTTGCGACCGTCGGATCCGACGAGGAATATGCCCGGCAAACGCTCCAGCTCTCGCTGGAGGAATCCGAACGGAGCGCGCCGGAATGTGTCGTTCAAGGTAATATCGAGATCGTATAGGTAAGCCATGCAGGGTAGACGCGTCGACCGCATAGAAGAACAGCTAAGGATTGAGTTGAGCGAGATCCTCGAACGCGAAGTCCAGGATCCCCGCGTCCGGCTCGTGACCGTCACTCACGTGAAGATTTCGCCAGACCTGCGCCATGCGCGCGTCTTCGTGAGCTCTTTAGGCGGCCAGGACGAGCGCAAGAAGATCCTCCAGGGATTGAAATCCGCCACAAGTTACGCCCGGCGTTCGCTCGGGCAGCGTCTCCATCATCTGCGACGAATTCCGGAACTCACCTTCGATTACGACGACACGCTCGAAAAAGAAATACGGATCGAGCAGTTGCTGGACCAGATCAAGACCGAACAAGAGTAGGCACCACGAAATTGGCGACCGTCACGGGATCGTGAAACTCGCTTGACTTGATTGTCCCATGCTGTTGAACAGGCTGATCTGAACGGTTCCGGATAGTGCCCCGCCAAACTGAAATGGAACACGCAGAATGGCAACAGTCCCGTTCGCCGGTTCCGAAGGCAACTGTTTGTGCCGAGGGGATCGACAGGGGAAAGGTTGCGGGCTGAGCACCGGCACAGCTCCTGACGGCACTGTTAACATTGAGCCGTCCCCCTGTTACCGTGACACCAGACATGCTGAGAATCGAGTCGACCGAGTCCAGCAATGTCGACCTTAGAGCCGCGGTGTTTATTGCGCAGGCGGAGAGGACAAGGGCAGCAGCCCCCGAAACCATAGCAGCTGACGCCGACGTTCCCGTTCGTTGACCCTGAGGGAAAGTCGTGTCGCGCAGCGTTGAAAGAATATCGACTCCTGGCGCACCGAGGTGAACCTTGTTCGGGCTGAAATTACTAAAGGTTGCCCGTTGATCTCGGTTGTCCGTCGCGGCAAC
>DASTBJ010000473.1:0-14680 GCA_035712125.1 Terriglobia bacterium | reverse complement strand
TTCTTCGTCGGTTGGCCAGGCGTTGTTGGAGCTACGACTTCCGCTGCCGGAGCGGGCGGCGCGAGAACCGTCAGCTTCGTCAACGGCGGCTCATCCACCTGGACGCCCAGCGCGCGGGCTTCTTCGATAGGCCGGAACTTCGACGCGAGGTACCGGCAGATGTAATCCGTGATCGACTTCGCGTACGGCACCTGCGGGTTCGAGGTGAATCCGGACGGTTCAAACCGTGTGTGGGTGAATTTGTCGACGAGCACCTTCAACGGCACGCCGTACTGCAACGCCATGGAGCACGTTGTTGCGAACGAGTCCATGACACCCGACAGCGTCGAGCCTTCCTTCGCCATCACGATGAAGATCTCGCCCGGCGTTCCATCTTCATACATGCCGATCGTCAGATAGCCCTCGTGCCCGGCTACCCCAAACTTATGGGTCAGCGAATGACGCTCCACCGGCAGATGACGACGCACCGGACGCGATGCCGCCTCTTCCTTCGTCGCCTTCGCATCCGACGCGCTCGTGCTCAGCGGCTGCGTGCGCTTGGATCCATCACGATAAATCGCCACCGCCTTCAGTCCCAGCTTCCATCCTTCGATGTACGCCCTCTCGATCTCTTCAATCGTCACTTCCGACGGAAGATTCACCGTCTTCGAAATCGCACCCGAAATGAACGGTTGAACCGCGCCCATCATTTTCAAATGGCCCATGTAGTGGATCGAGCGAACGCCGTTGATGGCTTTGAACGCGCAATCAAACACCGGCAGATGCTCGTCTTTCAGGCTGGGCGCGCCTTCAATGGTGCCGCGGTCATTGATGTATTCGACAATCGCCTTTACCGATGGATCGTCATAACCCAGCTTGCGCAAAGCCGATGGCACCGTGTTGTTGACGATCTTGATCGTGCCGCCACCCACCAGCTTCTTGTACTTGACCAGCGCAAGGTCCGGCTCGATGCCTGTCGTATCGCAGTCCATCATGAAGCCGATTGTTCCCGTAGGCGCCAGCACCGAAGCCTGCGCGTTGCGATATCCCTTGATCTCGCCCAGGTCCACCGCGTCGCACCACACGTTCCATGCCGTGTCGTACAGCTCGCCGGGAATGTTTTCGCGGCGGATCGCTTTCACCGAGTCGCGGTGCATGCGCATGACATTCAGGAAAGGATCGCGATTGTTCGCATAACCCGCGCACGTTCCGACCTCTCCCGCAATCTTCGCCGACTGCAGATAAGCTTCGCCGGTCATGATTGCCGTAATGGCCGCAGAGTAATCGCGGCCTCGATCGCTGTCATAGGCCGTTCCCTGCGACATCAACAGCGCACCGAGATTCGCGTAGCCGAGACCCAGCGGACGATAGTCGAACGAGTTGATTTCGATCTTTTTCGTCGGATAGCTCGCGTATCCCACAATGATTTCCTGCGCGGTGATCGTGATATCGACCGCCTTGCGGAACGATTCGATATTGAACCGGCCATCGCCATCCACGAACTTCATCAGATTCAACGACGCGAGGTTGCAGGCCGAATCATCCAGAAACATGTATTCCGAACACGGATTCGACGCCGTGATCGGCGCCGTATTCTTCGAGGTGTGCCACCGGTTGATCGTCGTGTCGTACTGCATCCCGGGGTCGCCGCAGATGTACGCCGATTCGGCAATCTGCCGCATCAGATCGCGCGCCTTGTACGTATCGACGACGTTTCCATCCACCACGGCGCGCGTCTCCCAATTCCCATCGCTGAGCACGGCTTGCATGAATTCATCCGTCACGCGGACGCTATGGTTCGCGTTCTGGAAGAAGATCGAGGAATACGCTTCGCCGTCCACGCCGCCGCCGTATCCGTTGTCCAGCAGCACCCACGCTTTCTTCTCTTCATTCGCTTTCGAATTGATGAACTCGACAATGTCGGGATGGCCTGCATTCAGGATCACCATCTTTGCGGCGCGTCGCGTTTTCCCGCCCGACTTGATGACGCCGGCAAACGCGTCAAAACCCTTCATGAACGACACCGGCCCCGACGCAATGCCTCCACCCGACAGGGCTTCCTTCGAGGAGCGAATCGGTGACAGATTGCTTCCCGTTCCCGAACCCCACTTGAACAGCATGCCTTCAGTCTTCGCCAGGTCCAGAATGGATCCCATCGTGTCCTGAACCGAATTGATGAAGCAGGCCGAACACTGCGGTTTGGCTTCCACGCCGCAGTTGAACCAGACCGGCGAATTGAACGCCATCATCTGATTTACGAGCAGGTGCGTCAGCTCGTCCTGAAAAACCTGCGCGCTCTCATGCGAGGCGAAATAGCCGCCCTGGATGCCCCATCCGTAAATCGTGCGAGCAACCCGGCCAATCAACTGACGGACGCTGGATTCCCGCTCCGGCGTTCCGCGTTTCCCATGAAAGTACTTGGAGGCGACGATGTTGGTCGCTGTCATCGACCAAACCTTGGGGACTTCTACATTCTTCTGCTCGAAGATGACCTCTCCGGACTCGCTGGTGATCGCGGCGGTCCGCATCTCCCACTCGACAGCCTCGAAAGGCGGCAATCCCTCCTGGGTGTAATACCTCTTGAACTCCAGACCTCGCCGGGCTCTGTCTACCGGTCCGCCAGTCATAGATTGCTCCAAAATCTCTTCTTTCATGGCCATCTCCTTAGAATGAGCGCGGGCCTCCACCGCACCCAGATATTGTAGACCCTTTTCCGAAAACTACTACATATTCGCCTTTTGCGCCGTTGGAAAAGGTGGAGCCGACGATACGCCCCCGTCCAGACAGATTAGGTCCTTGAGGTTTTGTAATAAATTTTAGACCTGATTTCCTCAGTTAAACTGGGCCCGGATCCGGGCAATTCCTTGTCTGGCGGGGCGGTAGTCGGCCCTTTCCTGCAGGGCAAGTTTGAACTCGCGAATGGCGGCGTCCCACTGCCGTTTGGCCTCATAGGCACGGCCCAGATTCATATGCGGGTAACAGTAGCTTTCGTACCGCTGGGCCTCCAGGGCGCGCTGAAACCACGGGATCGCTTCGTCGACTTTGCCCTGTTGAAGCAGGTAGGCGCCAATATCGTTGTAAGGATTGCCGAAGCTGGGGTCGGTTTCGATGGCCTTGTGGCATTCGGCAATCGCGTCATCGAGGCGTCCCATGAAACTGTAAGTCCAGCCCAGAAACGTGTACGCCTCCGCAGTGGGATAACACGCAATGGATTTCTTGTAGAGCTCCACCGCCTGGTCGAGCTCCTGACTCATCTGTTTACGGTAGGCTTCATGAAAGAGGCGAACGGCTTCCTGGATATCTCCACGGAGGTCTTCGCTGTCCATAGCTAGACGAATTCCAGTTCTACGCTCTTCGGGATGATGTTTTGTTTGTGCGCTTCGGCGAGAAGCAGCCGCACGGCTTTGCGGCCATCTTCTCCATAGTCGAGAGTCAGCTCATTCACGTACATGCCGATAAAACGGTCCGCCTTCTGCAGATCGAGCCCGCGCGAGAACTGGATGGCATAGTCGACCGCTTCCTCGCGATGATCGAGGCCGTATTGGATGCTGCGGCGGATGTCGTTGGACACCTGCTCCATCAGGCGTGGTCCAAGACTGCGTTTGATGACGTTACCGCCGAGCGGAAGGGGCAGATTGAAGCGATCGAGCCACCATTCTCCGAGGTCGATCACCTTATGGAGGCCCATCTCGCGATAGGTGAGCTGCCCCTCGTGGATGAGAAGGCCCGCTTCGTACTTCCCTTTCTGGACATCCTCCAGAATTCGGTCAAAGTGCACGACCTCGTACTTCACCTCCGGTGCAAAAAGACGGAGCGCGAGAAACGCCGTGGTCAGCAGTCCGGGCACGGCCACGACCTTGCCGGTGAGCTGCTGCGGCGGGATGGGCTTTCCGGAGACGACGATCGGCCCGTAGTTGTTGCCCATGCTGGCGCCGCAAGCGAGCAGTGCATAGTTGTCGGCCATATAGGCGTACGCGTGAAAGGAGATTGCGGAAACTTCGTATTCTCCCTCGAGCGCTTTGCGGTTGAGGGTTTCAATATCGTTCAGCAAATGGATGTAGTTGCGATCCCCGGTGTCGATCTTGTGCGTTGCCAGCGCATAAAACATGAAAGCGTCGTCCGAATCCGGACTGTGCGCGACGCGAATATCCATTCCTACCAGACCTTTCTCGAAAAGTAATTTCTCGGCACATCCACGAGCATCGTTTTCCAGGAGTACCGCAGGCTGTCGTGAATGAAGCAAACGTGTGTGCACCAGCACTGGTCGCACTTGATCTGCTTTGTCTCATCGGTGCGTGCCGGGGATTCCCAGAACACCTTGAACTGCATGTCCATCTTCCGGAGATCCGCCACGGGCTCTCGCAGTTCGCAGGAGCGAACCCTTCCATCGAAATCAATTACCGCGGAGGTTTCTCCGGCCGTACACGGCATGCTCCAGCGGTGGTGCCCTTCCAGGTTGGCAAACTGCGTGCGGTGATGGAAGGTCAGAGTTCCCACATACGCGATGCGTTTGATCCATCGAAGCACCGGGTTGCGATCCTGAATCAGTCGCTGCGCGTAGCGAGTCTGGAGGTCGGCTATCGCGGGGTACAGTTTGCGGAGTTTTTCCCTCGTGACGTCCTTCAGAGCGGGATCCTTCGCATTTCCACGGATGAGGTTGAAGTAATGACCGTCGACCAGTTTCTCGGAGAAAATCCACTCTGCAAGCGGGTGAATCTCGTCAAGGTTGTCCCGAGTGATCACCGTATTGATATGCACCTCGAGCCTGCGGCCGAATAGTCGTTTCAGCCCCCGCAACATCCGCGCGCTCTCCAGGGCTTTGTCAAAATTCCCGGGCACGCCGCGCATGATGTCGTGAGAGTCCCTCAGGCCGTCCAGGGCTATATTGATATGGAGTTCAAGCTTCGGATTCGTCCGGAGGCATCGCTCCGCGATTTCGTAGATACGCCGCGGTTTAAGCCCGTTCGTCGGCAGATTGATGTGACGGACGCCGTTCTTCGCAACAAAAAGGTCAATGATGTCTTCCAGATCGCGACGAAGCGTGGGTTCGCCGCCACTGAACCAGAGGTCGGTCAGTTTCGGCATACTCTGGGACAGCCGGACGATTTCGCTCCAGGTCAGGTCGCCGGACCGATTCAGCTCATCCCAGTAAAAACAGGTGTCGCAAGTCGCGTTGCAATGAGAGGTTACGAAGAAGATCAGGGTGTTCAGCTTTCGGCGACGCCACGATATACCTCGGTGCGATTTGGAGAGATGAGTTTGTATCGTATCTGTCGCCATGTGATGGTCCGCGTGAGCGCCGATCGAAACAGATTGTATTCAAATAACAACGCATTCAGCGGCGCCAACAGAATATAGGAGGCCCGGTGTTTGGACAAGGCTCCGTGCGGAAGAACTGTCGCGACCGCATTGTATCGAATGAGGGACTTGATCCCTGCAAGCAGATACAACAAAGGAGTCACCATCCCGTAGGGCCATGGCAGGAACAGTCCGCCCCAGAACGCGATGTTAAAAACGCTCGTGGACACCAGCGTCATTCTCCAGATCGCGGGGTCATAAACACGTGCGATGAGAATCTGCCGCGTCGTAAATTCCAGCAGCTCCCGCCAGGTGCACTCTCCATAAGACGGGATCAGGCATTGGGGTACGAAGACGATGCGCTTGCCGGACCGGTGCGCGGCGCGCGTTACCGCATAGTCATCGCTCAGCGCGCCTTCCCATTCCCTGCGCACGCCGATCTTTTCGAATACATCGCGACGTAACGCCATCGACCCGCCCCACGCGAAGTTCCGCCCATGGTCCCCGAGCGCAGTCACGACTGAGGCATTCCATGCCGATCGCAGGAGTGCCGGAAGGCTTCCGCCTTCCGCGGCATACCATCGATAGCCCGTCGACACGGCAACACTTTCTGCTTCCAGAGGCGCAATCAATCGCTGTAGCCACTCACGAGAGAAACGTGCGTCCGAATCGCAAAAAACCAGGACTTCGGCATCACCGGCGGCATGTTCGACGCCGGCAATCAGGTTATGCACCTTCTGTCCACGATCGCTTGCTGGACCTGCAATCAACGCCGTTGCGTGAAGCTCATTCAGAGCCGCCATCGCCGGATCGGATTCCGAGTCCACGATGAAGACCACGCGGAACGCCGGGTAGTCCTGGTTGAGGATCGAGAGAACATTGTCGCGGAAGCCGGGATCGACGCCGCGGCATGGACAGAACACGACAACCCGTGGACGCCAATTTGTCGCTGAAAGGTTGGGACGATAGGTCCGAATATGGCGGACCGATCGCACTCCCTGAACCAGCGATACAACGCCCTGAATCAGAGCAACACCACAGATGAAGTACAGCAGGGCCATGCAGACAATCAGGCCCAGAGTTGCCGGAACCAGAACTCCGGCTTGAGACGAAATCCAACGGAAGTGATGCGTGGATGCTGAAGCATGTACCGGATCAAAGCGCCAAGTCTGCGCTTTGCCCGCCAGCGCTTTGCTGTCGCCTGCTCGTAGCGGGCGCGCATGGACGGGTAACTGTCCCCGCGATGCAACCCCCCCGCGATCGTTCGTGCGGCCAGGATTCCTGTATCCAGGGCGTGCCGCATGCCTTCCCCGCAGAACGGATCGATCATGCCCGCTGCATCTCCAATGGCGATGAATCCCGACGGCAAACGATCGTACGCCACAGGGCCGGTGCACAGAACTTCCGTCCTGACTCCAACTCTTTCCAGAAACTTAGGCAACGCATCTTTAAAGATGAGGAAGCATGCGCTCGCGCGTTCTCCTTCAACGGAGACCGCGCCTCCGTAGCCCTCGGCAAAGAATGAGAAGTCCAGCACATTCCCCCGTGATTGCTTCTCGTAGAACTGCACGCCGAACTGAGGGACCGCTCGGCGCGCTGTAAACCGGCTCAATTTTCCCGCCGCATCGACCACAATCTTTGCGCGAACTTGCGCGCCGTCCAGCCGAACGGTAAAGCCATCTTTCGACTCCTGCACATCACGAACTGCTGCTCGTTCGACCCCCGGATGATCGGCCATCGTTGCATCCAACACCCGCCGGGATACGCCGAGCCCCGGCCGCGGCAACTCCACGTTCACCCGGCGCCCGTGCATGGAGATGGTCGACGAACGAACCGTCGTCGCCCCCGCCGCGCGAACAGCCCCAAGCATCCCCAATTCGTCCAGAAGGTCGGTGGCGCCCGGCGAGAGAAACCCGCCACAGACTTTGTCCCGAGGAAACAGGTCGCGTTCGAAAGCGACCGCAGTGATCCCAAGACGCGTCAGTTCTCGCACGCACGCGGCGCCGGCAAGACTTCCCCCAATGATGGCGACATCCACGTGCCTCATTTTGTTGCCACCAGGACGAGCCGGAATGGAAAGCTCCGGTGTACCTTTGCCGGTACTCCCGCCTTTCTCGCAATTTCCTTAAGGTCGGACGGACGAAAAGCGCGGCGCACGGAAACCGGCCCGTCGTGGATCACCATCTCGCTGTGGCTGAACCCGTGCGCAAGCACCCAGATCGAGGCCCAGGCCAACGGATGGCGATGCAGGTCGTTGACGAGAACGCAGCCGCGGCTGGTGCGCCACATTTCGCTTAAGACCTGCACGCACTCTGCGTTCGTCAGGTGGTGAAACGACAGCGAGCAGATCACCGCGTCGAATGTTGCATCACGGAATGGCAGGCGGTTGCCGTCTCCGACCACCGGTATCGTTCGTTGTGTTCGTCTTAAACCCATGGCATTGATGTCGAGCGATACGACGCGGCAGGAGCGAGACTCCACGAGCGCATCGCCAATGTCGCAGCCGCCTGCCGCAACGTCGAGAACCGTGAGACCATTGCCGGCGGGAAGAAAACGCTCAATCGCACGAATACCTCCGAGTTTGCGATTGATAACAGCCAGTTCACGGTAGGCCTGATCGAACTCCGCGACAGGTCTTGAAAGATCATCCATCAGTTCCGACGCCTGTGCCCGCGTCGAAAAATCAGGCATTGCGCATCCTGCCGAGCACAAGCGCCGAGTTCTTGGATCCAAATCCAATGCAATTGGCGAGCGCAAACTGGATTTCGGCCTGGCGCGGGCGCAGTGGGACGTAATCCAGATCGCAATCAGGATCAGGGTCTTCGAGGTTCAACGTGGGAGGAACCTTCGACTCCTGCATTGCAAAAAGGATGGCGCTGATGCCGGCGGCGCCACTGGCTCCCTGCGGGTGGCCGATCATGGATTTCGTCGCGCTCATGGGAATCTTCGTCGCGTGCGCCCCGAGAGCGAGTTTTATCGCCCGGGTCTCAATGCGGTCGTTGAGCTCCGTGGACGTGCCATGCAGGTTGACGTAGTCGATGTCTTCCGGCTGAAGGCCGGCATCGCGAATAGCCGTCTGCATCGCGCGCGCGGGCTCAATACCGGACTCATTGAGACGAACGCGGTGATGAGCGTCGCAGGTTGAACCATATCCCAGCACTTCCGCGTAGATCCTGGCGCCACGCTCGCGCGCGGATCGTTCGGTCTCGACGACGTAAATCCAGGCGCCTTCGCCAAGCACGAAGCCATCGCGATCACGCGAAAACGGCCGCGACGCCTTTTCCGGATAGTTGTTCCACGACTCCGTCAGAATGCGCATGAGACAGAACCCGCGCAGAATACCCGGCGCAAGAGGCGCATCCACACCACCGGTAACGACGATGTCGGCACGATTCGCCACGATGGCATCGCACGCGTAAAAGATGGCATCGGTCGAACTGGTGCAACCGGTCGAAACGATGTGGCTCATTCCATGAAGCTGAAAAGCCATGGACACTTCACTGCTGAGGGTTCCGCTGGTGGATGTCGGAATCGTGTAAACGCTGGCTTTCCGTGTCTGGTTATGGAACCAGTAAGCATATTGACGCTCGGTAAATTCGAGTCCGCCGCCACCGGTGCCGAGCACAACACCGATGCGCCGCCGCGCCTCGAGGTCCAGCGTTTCGGAACACAGTTTGGCATCAGTGAGCGCCTGTCGTGCAGCGGTGACGGCAAGACCCGCCGCTCGAGAGACATGTTGGCGTTCCTTTAAAGCGAAGCATTCGAGCGGATCGATGTCGCGGACCTCGCCGGCAATCTGAACGGGGATTTCCGTAGTGTCGAAGGCTTCGATCCGTCGGACCCCGCTCTTTGAGGTGCGATAGCTTTCCCACAGGGCGTCGCGGGAGTTGCCAAGCGGTGTCAGGCATCCAAAGCCGCTGATGACGATTCTGTCGGGTCGGGGGGTTCGGAGAGAACTGAAGGCCACGACGAGATCATATCCCAATCGAGTTCGATAACCCGACTTCGCGCCAACTGAACCGAAATGCCTAAACACTGCGGCGTTACCCGCGGTTCATTCTCTTTCCGCCAGACTTTCTGTATGATCACAACCGTTTCGCGCTTTCCCTTCTCGCTGAATCCCGGTACACGCCCCGATCCGTCTGAGATTGCTGCCTAAGTCGGCGTAGCGCTAGAGCAGAGTGAAAGACATTGGCTCTTGATGGCAACTCGACGGTGAACGCGCATCTGCAAAGGAAGGTCATTATGAGTGTCATCGCTTCCGCCTTGTTTCGGAGTTCCATGTCTGGACGGCGCGGCATGCGAAGTACCGCCGTCGTGGTGGCAGTCGCCGTGGTCCTTGGCGCCGCTGCACTCGTCCCTGCGCAATCACCTCGCTACGACCTGCTCATCAAGAATGCGCGTGTCATCGACGGGACGGGCAATCCCTGGTTTCGAGCCGACATTGGGCTACGTGGCGACTTGATCGTGACCATCGCCGCGAGAATCGACGAGCCGGCAGCTCGAACGGTCGACGCCGCTGGGCTCGTCGTCGCTCCAGGCTTCATCGACCTTCACGTACACGCCTTCCAGGGTGCCGAGCCACTGCCGCCGGTCCTTCCGATCGTGGAAGTACCCACGGCGGATAACTACGTGCGACAGGGCGTTACGACCCTGATCGCCGGGCCAGATGGATTCTCACCTGTTCCGCTAGGACCTGTGTTCGACGAACTCGCGAAGATGGGCATCACGCCCAACCTGGGCTCGTTCATCGGGCATGGGTCGGTTCGAGACGCCGTACTGGGGGGCGTCAACCGGGCACCCACGCCCCAGGAACTCGAGCGAATGCGTGGCATGGTCCGTGACGGCATGCGAGACGGAGCGTTCGGGTTGAGTACGGGGCTCTTTTACGTGCCGGCGACTTTCAGCAAGACCGACGAAGTGATTGACCTCGCGAAGGTCGCTGCCGCGATGGGCGGCATTCACATCTCTCACATGCGCGACGAAGCAAAGGGCGTCGTGGAGAGCGTTCGGGAAACGATTGAAATTGGCGAAGAGGGTGGATTGCCTACGCAGGTGACACACCACAAGACGGTTGGAAAAGCGGCGTGGGGAAAAACTGTCGACACCCTCCGGCTCATCGACGAGGCGCGGGCGCGAGGCATTGATGCTACGGTTGACGTGTATCCCTACACCGCGTCTGCCACGGCCATCCAGGCTGCCCTGATGCCCGCGTGGGCGCAGGAGGGCGGACAGTCTGAGGTTCTGAAACGTCTTCGCGATCCGGCGACCCGTCCCCGGATCTTGCTGGAGACGCTTCAGCTCTTGCTGGAGGAGAGAGGCGGAGGCGACGCTCACAACGTGCAGTTGTCGAGTTGCGCCTGGGATCCCTCGCTAGCGGGCAAACGGCTGGACGAGGTGGCCGTTGGGCGGGGAAAGTCCGCCTCCCTGGAAGACGCAGCCGACACCGTGCTTTGGCTCGTAGAGAAGGGTGGTTGCGGCGGGATCTATTACGCCATCGATGAGGCCGACGTTCAGCGGGTCCTGAAGCATCCGGCGTCGATGATCGCGTCAGATGGTGGGGTGATCCTGTTCGGCCGTGCAAGTCCACACCCCCGCAGTTATGGTACCTTCGCTCGCGTGCTCGGTCGATACGTCCGGGAGCTCAAGGTGTTGTCACTCGAGGAGGCAATTCGGAAAATGACGTCGTTCCCGGCGCAGCGTGTCGGCCTCACTGACCGCGGCATTTTGCGTGAAGGAATGAAGGCCGACCTCGTTATCTTCGATCCGAACACCGTTCGAGACGTCGCCACCTTCGAACAGCCGCATCAATATGCAGAGGGTGTGACGACGGTCGTCATCAACGGACAGATCGCATTCGAGGATGGCAAGATAACGCCCGCGCGGCCTGGCCGGCTTCTGTATGGCCCTGCTCGGGCTCGTTGAACGTCGGTGGCCCGCCAAGCTGCCCGAGTGCTCACTCCTGCCTGGTCGTTAGCATTTACCAATCGCGTTGCGATTCTCAGTGGGCGTATTACCGCCTATCAGCAGAGTGAAAACAACTCGTAGTCTGGAGGTAACACCAGCAGGAGAACTTTGACCGAATGCGCGTCTCCCGTTGCGTTTCTCGGCTCGTACACTTTGACAATACCTGGGATGCACAACGGTAATCTATGCGCGCTGCTTAGCGACGTGTAATTAGCGCCCACTACTCTGCCGGCCTGGTTTGGTCCCAAGCACGATGGGCTTGAAGTACTCTGGTATGAGAACGCGCGTCTTGGGAGAAACGACCTTCACATCATTCACGAACCCTGCCAGCTCCTTTACCGGCTCCTGCTGTGACTCGCCGTACGGAACGTTGTAGTTGTCCCAGTGAGTCGGAATGACTAGATCCGGAAACCCAAGAGCGCGCATCAGTCGGCCGGCGTAGTCGTGGATCTCTGCACGGGACGGACCTGCACCGATGAGTGCGACGTCAGGACGCAGACCTATCATTCTGCCAGATCGCCAAGCCGCAGCGGCAACCTGACATTTGATGGGATGATCCGGTCGTCAAAGTACAACTTTTGGTTTAGCGGTGAGTGAAGGTTGGGAATTACCTTTAACGAAAACGAAAATTTGTTAAATTCGTAGTCTTCTCCTCCTCTTACGGTCAACAGCTTATCCGGTGGAATACCGTGCGCCCGAAGGACGTTGATAGCACTCATGTGACCGACAACAGCCGCGCCGGTTTCTCTCGCGATATACGGTACGTCCATGATGTGGTCGAAATGGGAGTGCGTGATCAGAATCAAGTCCGCTTGCTGTATGTGGGCATCGATCGTTGTGACATCAGAGACAAGCGGATCGTCTGGGCCGATAATTGGACGCGTGTCACCCTGAAGGTCTGCGGCTGCTGAACCACTTCCTGGTGAAACGGCTCGCCGGATACGGGAGAGGTATGGATCAATAAGTATCGTGGTCTTCCCATCACTGATTTGCCAGCCGGCGGCACCTAGGTAACTTAAGGTGACCTGATTCGCTTGGACTCGGCGTGTGGCTTGACTGGAGGTCGCGAATGACGGCAGTGCCAATGCGAGCACGACAAGTGTCCACTTCACACATCACCTCCAAGAATGTTGCGCGAGTTCGAGAGCCAGTTTGCCCGATTCTGGACGCGGTGTAACTCAGATATTTTGAAGATGCTCGTCCCGTTCGCTCGACAAAGATTCGGAGGTTGTTCCCAGATCTCCTATCCTTACCAACCTAAGCCGTGAGAAAGGATCCGATTTGCTTCATTCAACGACAACGCTTCACGCTTTCTGACGGGAGGAATGACCCTTGTCTAAATACCGACTAATCACGGGCCTGTTTATCGCTATCAGCCTTGGTATCGACTCATGCGCGCAGGCGCCAGTCTTCGCCCCGGAAGCTCGCCGAATCATGGAGCCGGGTCCGGCAAAACCAAGCGACCGCTGAAACCTTGCGTTTTGAACACAGGATTTCAATTGAAGAAACCGAAGGAAAGGGACTTCCGGTAAAACTCGCAGACGTTTCGTTCATCACGGCAAACCGAATATCGCCAGGCAAACCCGGAGGAATGTCCCCATCTTCCTTTTGCGCTGAGCGGTGCCGGCTCGAATCGAGAATTGGCGGCAAGCTCCGGTCACTCCTGGTAAGGGACGGAACAACGACATGGTTGTATAACTCGCAAAGCGGCGCATACATGAAAGGCTCAACGCTCAGAGACGTCTTCCCTGCGGCGCCTATGGCTACCTTTCTGGCAACTCACGCTGTTTCACTCGACGATCTCCGCGAAGAGGCATGGAGCGAGTTGCGTCAGCTTAAGGACGATTTTGTAGTGATCGACGGAGAGCGACGGGCCACGTATCTCGTGGAAGCGACTCTGAAGAACAATGGGATCTCCATGGATGCCCCTCCCGGCCGCCTTCCTGACGTCGATTATGCTCACCAATCAGCGAATCCGTTTGCATATTTTGCGGCTCCCGGAGCGCCACCCGCGAAAGTGCGATACTGGATCGATAAACAACACTATCTCGTATTGCGTCGCACCGGGATTCAGACCGAAGCGAAAATTGTGGCTACAGCACAGCGAACGACCACGCCAAATTCACCTTCCGCTATCCCGAATTCGGAAGTGGTGCTGCGTACTGAGGATCTATTCAGCCGTGTAGATTTGGGAGCCGCAGTCCCGGAGTCCGTATTTACGTTCCGGGCGATGGACGGTGCGAGGGAAATTCCAAATTTGCGACAGCCTGCGCCAACGCCACCCGATGGCGATCGGCAGGTTTTCCGTACCGCAGACGTTTGGGCCTACTATCGGGTTCTCCCGGACGCTTTGAATCTGACGGTCGAGGTTCCCCAAGGCTGGTCTGCGGCGATTACTGTTGATGTCGACCAGGACGGAAAGAGAGCCCAGCCCGACGTCGAGTACGGCAAGACCGGGGATCTCATCTGCTCATCTCGTGTCCTCGACGCCACCAAGGTTTCGTCGTGCGGCGGGTTCGAGTCGAAAGCGCTCCTTCGCCTGCAAAGAACCGGCCAACGCGAGGTTCTGAACTTCGTTCTGCCCAGACGTGAGTTGTCTGCCTATGGCACGGCGCTTTTTCCTCACGAGGTGATTTTTCCAACGAATTGAGTCGCCTTCGCGTCGGGTTTCCGACGCCAAATTGGACAGGTCATTCAGGGACAGACCCCGAATCGGCCCCCCGACGAAAGCTCAATTCGGAGTCTGTCCCTTGTGTCGGCTTCCCCGTCTGAGGCCTGGAGACCCGGGTTCCTATTCCACGGATTCCACGGACAAAAGACTGCTGGCGGCGTGACAACAGCCGGCCCTTGCTTAAGTAGCTTTCGAGGCTCGCGCGAGAGCCAACCTATAGAACACGAGGTTTACAACGACAATGAGCACACGAACCCCGCTCCCATTCCTCAGGCGAACTATGCCGCTATTGTTCCTTCTGCTTGTGGCGCCCATTGCCCTGGCGCAGGATCTGGAGTCAGGCCCGCGAGACGTCGACATCGCGACAATCAACCTCTACGTAGGGGCTGATTTCGGTCCTGTTCTTTCACTGGATCCGAGCGATCCCGACTACGGCCCGAAACTGTTGGCGGGGGTGGCTACGATCTACGGACACATTCTCCAATCGGACTTCAACTCGCGTGCCGACGCACTGGCGAGGCAGATCGTCGGACGGGGGCCGGACCTTATCGCCCTTCAGGAGGTAACGCAGATTCGTCGGCAATCCCCGGGCGACGCCATTCTCGGAGGCACAACACCGGCTACGGAACCCCATTTGGACTATCTGGCAACTCTCCTCACTGCAATCGAACGTCACGGCGGCCGCTATGAGGTGGTCTCCCAGATCGACGAGGTCGATGTCGAGTTACCGCTGCTGACGCCCAACGGATTTGTCGACCTGCGGCT
>DASTBJ010000472.1:0-3681 GCA_035712125.1 Terriglobia bacterium | reverse complement strand
GGCCTGCAGGCGCGGCAACATCCCGCAGTTCCTTAAGGATTTCGGCTCGGGCCGTATCGACGATAAATGTGCGCCCCTGCGACCGGCTGTCGACACGAATAAGCGACGTGGATGCCGCCTGGAGAAGAATCAGTAGAAAGGCCGCAACATGCGGGCTCAGGATAGGTCCCGGAGCAATCGGAGTCCTGCAACGAGGAAAACAAGGCCCGAAAGGCGTGAGATCAGGCGGGAGGCGTTAACACCTTTTTCCAATAGAACGAGCACCGAGAGAAGTGCAATCCACAAAATATTCATTACGCCGCCGACAAAAAGAAGCGCCATCAATGCCCAGCAGCAACCCACACAGTAGAGCCCGTGTCGCAACCCCAGTCGCAGCGAGCCGAGGTTGTCACTCCGGAAACCGCCGTTGCGAAAGATAAACTGCAGAGGCGATTCGCACTGTTTGAGGCAGGCATCCTTGAAGGCGGTCCATTGATAAATACCGGCCGCTATGAGAACGACGCCACCTAAGACATTACTGGCGCTGGCCATCCGCGGCGTCAGGAGCGCCGCGCCGTCGAGTCCCCACTGGGCTGCGGTCGCGATGAACGAGAAGATCGCCCACGCCAGCAGATATCCAGCCGCAAACCACCCCGTGGAAGCGAAAGGTTTACCCTGGCTCACCGCCTGTCGGCCGACGCGGGCATATAAGAGAAGGATAGGTGCGACGGAAGGCATCATCATTCCAATCATCATCACGACCCACATCGTGAACGTGAAAAGGAATTCGCCGCCGGTCCACGGCTGGAAGGCAGGTTTCATGATCATGCCGGTCGCCGTTGCCGCCATCCGGAAGCCCGACATCTCCATGCCTCCCATATCCATCTGCGCAGCCAGGTAGAGGACATAACCCCAGGCGAGTGCGACAATCATGCCGAGCGCGGCGAGTACCACGAACCGGTCGCGACGCAATACCGAATCCAGACCAGTTTCCATGACGCAAAGTTCAGCCGATCACACCGCTCTGCGTGAAGTGAACGTTGGCGAAGTGCGCATGCGAATCCTGCAGATTGAGAGCAACCGGGCCGGAAGATGTCGAGAAGCCGCGGCCGACCTCGGCAAGCAGATATTCAAACCCCGTGGGCAAATCAATGCGAACGCGGTGAGGCTCTTTCGTCATCGGATTCAGAATAGGCTCCCCTCGGCCTTCGATCATTCCGGGAACCTTCACCTGAGCCGTTCTTCCGTCCACATCCACCTGAAGATCGATGCGGGCAAAAACAGGATCGTAGACCTTTGCGAACGTCGCCGCGAATACCTGAAAGATCGTCGCGCCAGGATCCGTGTCCTGTCCGCTCAAGATCCGCAGAATGGCATCTCTCTGGGCATCGGTGGCGCGCTCATCGACAATGGGAACGATGTGACCGCCGCCCATGTGAATCGGACCCGGCCATGCCACGGCCGCGGCGAAGCGTAACCCATCCAGCCGCGTGCCCGCGTGTTGTCCTTCTTCGATTTCCATTGCCATGATCGCTTCGCACCTTCCGTGTGTCGGGAGTCCATTGAACTGGCACGGACATCCATAAGCACAATTGCAATGAAGGAACTCCCGGCCCTTCATGTTCCATTTCACATCACTCATTCCGATCATTCCTGAAATACAGTATTAGGGCATTATCAACACAAGTTTTGGATAAATGAGATTTGCGTTCGCAACACGGTCTTTGTTGAGCTCCCACAATTCCTTCCAACGATCCTGAGAACCGAGCCTCTCTGCCGCGATCTTGCTCAACGTGTCTCCAGACTTGACGGTATAGGTCTTGGCTCCGGGGACTGGTTTCATGAAGACCTCGGATGAGCTCGACAGATACTCCCGCATCAAGTCAGCATACTGAGGGGTCGCGAGAAATTGCTCAAGAGCTCTGTTGACCTCGTAGATAAGGTCGTAATTTCCCTTCGGAACGCCTACGGCGTACTTCGACTGGTTAAGGTTGTATTTAACAATGGTGGTTTGGGGATGTAGCTTGATCTCGACTGCCGCAAACGGATAGTCGTAGATCAACGCATCCGCGTCGCCCTTCTCCACCGCTTCAAACCATCCATCATCGCCGGAGAATTTGGAAATCCGCGCGTTCGGAATATTGTCTTTCACCCACCGCTCTGCCGCCGGATCGTCATAAATGGCAACACGCTTACCGGCAAGATCGGACGGCGATTTCAGGGTCCAAGCCATACCTTCCTGCACAATCATGCAGAGTCCGAAGTCCAGGTATCCCTGCGACCATTCCACGCCCTGAATCGACGGATCCGGCACATAGCCGGCAATAATCAGATCGATCTTTCCGCCTCGCAATAAATCCGGCAGATTCTCGTAATCTTCCTCAACGACTTCGACCTTCTTCGCGCCAACAGCCTTCGCGACAACGCCGGCAATCCGGAAGTCGAAACCGTCTTCCTGCTTCTTATCATTGATGAAGTGAAGCGGTGCCGCATCGGGCTCCATCCCCACCCGGAGAGTGCCGGATTCCCTGATGCGTGCGAGCACGCCGGCGGTCGCTGTACCGCCGCTCGTCGTATCGGTCGACGGTTGCGGCGTTTCCGAAGAGGTTCCACCGCCACTGAGGTTCGGGAGTTTAAACGGAAGATGTTCCCGATACGTCCAGCCGGCAAACGCGAGGATACCGATGCCGACCAGAAAGAGAAGAAGTTTTCCCGCAAGAGTGAGGCGGATTTCCCCTGCCTCATTTTTTCGTGTCATTGTGTCCTCCGTTCAGGAACCGTTTATCCTCTGCCCACAGCTCGAGCGCGGGCCTGCGCCGCCTTGGCCCCGCTGAGCCTCATCATCAGCGCTTTTGCCGTGTCCAGTCCGGACTGCGCGGCGCCGTTCATGTAACCCTGAAAGTCATAGCTGCAGTGCTCACCGGCGAAATACAAATTCCCTACCGGTTCGCCCTCGGAACCCGCGATGGTCGTCCATTGTCCGGGCTTGTAGCAGGAGTAGCTTCCTTTCGTCCATGCATAGGTTGGCCAGTGAAATCGCGCGACGTTGCCGTTTTGCTCCTTTGTTGTTCCGGGATACGCCTTTTCAATGCCCGGCAGCAATCGCTTCGCAGCCTCCTCTGCAGTTCCCTTTCCCGCCTCGAGGCCGAGTTGGCCGCCCGAATACAGAGTCAAGCCGCCTGCCTCACCTGCTTGCAGGAAGCTATTGTCCCAGGCGAGCTGAAACATCTGATCGCTGTAAGTGGCGCCGCTGTATCCAAGCTTTTGCCAGGGCCGGCTCTTGAAGCCCACCAGTACCTTCGCATTCGTGCCGTACCCGAGCTGATCGATAGCCATTCGCTTCAGCGGTGGGAGTTCAACCTGGATGTCGACTTCGCGGAGCATCGTGAACGGGACCGCGAGGACAACAATGTCCGCAGTTTCTTCCACCGGAGTCCGGTTAGGTCCCTGAAACGTCAGCGTGAAGCCTTCGCCCTTACTCTTGATGGCTTCGAGGCGATGCTGTCGCTGGATCTGTTTCTCGACGCGTTTTGCAAGTTCATCAACGACGCGCTGGTTGCCTCCCCTGACTTTGTAGCGCTCGTCGCTCTCGCCTAGCAGTTCGAAAGCCTCGGCATCCTCCAGATCCCCGGTTCCGATAAGGAAGACAAAGTTCAACGCGGATTGTTCGCCGATTTCCAGGCCGTACTCGGTGACGTAAGC
>DASTBJ010000471.1:0-2714 GCA_035712125.1 Terriglobia bacterium | reverse complement strand
TTATTTTCCCAATGTTCCTGCCGGAACATATCGCCTGCTATCGCGGCGTGACGGATATTGGAACGCGGAGTTTGGCCAGCGCTGGGTGGACGGTCCGGGCCAGACGCTAACGCTGGGCGCCGGCTTGCAGCTCCGCGATGTTCCCCTGGTGATGACTCCCGGCGGAGTGATTGCGGGCCGCATTATCGGTCGCGACGGCAGGCCGCTTGCAGGCGCCCGCGTCCGCGCCATGAAGCCGTGGATTCAGGAGAATCAGAGGCAGCTGAGCGTCGTTCAGGAGGTCGTGGCGAATGACCTCGGTGAGTTTCGTCTGATCTGGTTGAAGCCCGGTCGCTACTACATCAGCGCGACGTTTGTGGACTACTCGCCGGCTGGCGCGGCGTCCCAGTTGATCATCGATCGGGATGCCCCTGCAGGTCTGGCCAATGGCACACGGTCCGTCTCGCGTCCTGTCACGAGCCGGCCGCTTGGCAATGGCCTTGAAGACAACGAGGTCTATACGCCCGTTTATTTTCCTTCCACTCTGGAAAGTGACAAGGCGATAGCAATCGACTTGAAACAAGGCGAAGAATACAGGGGCGCAGACATAAATCTCTCTCCCGTGCGCACGTTTCATGTCCGCGGGACAATCACAAATCTTCCCGCTCCCAATCCCGACACACGTGGAGCGCGCGCGGGTAATGTCCCCCAGCCACCGGGAATCGGCGGTCGAGGAATGCCCGTACGGCTAACTCCGACATCTCCGAATGGTTCGCAGTACTCGACAAATGCGGAAGCGGAAACCGGGCGATTCGATTTTCCGAAGGTGATTGCCGGCGGATACGTGGCTTACCTCTTTACCGACGGCATGACCATTCGTACACCGGTCGAGGTTCGTAATGGGGATGTCGACGGTCTGGCTCTGCAGATGGCATCCGGTATCGACATCCCGGTCCAGATCACACTGGAAGGAACGCCGCCGCGAAACATGCCCGCCGTCACAAACCTGATCCCGACGTTATGGCGAAATCCAACACTTCTTGGCGCGCCCCCGATGCCGGCGACGGCTGGAAATCCTCCCGTGCTTCGGAACATCGCGCCGGGGTCTTATCACGTCTACCTCAACCCCCTGTTGGGTCCTCTACGGACTTTGACTCCTGTGGAGGTTGTGCCGGCCTGGCAGGGCGCTTACGTGAAGTCCATGCGTATGGGCGACGTTGATGTCCTGCGTGGGGGTCTGAGCCTGGAACGTCAGCCCGATGTCCCGCTGCAAATCGTGGTCGGAGTGAATCCAGGGACGCTTGAAGGCCAGGTACTCAATGAAGTTCGACAGCCGATTGGCGGCGCATACGTGACACTATTCGCCAACAATCCTGCCGACCGGCTCTATCGCACCGACATGTATAAGGTTGCAGGCACAGACAACTCGGGCCGGTTCCGACTGCAAGGTCTCGCGCCCGGCGATTATCGCGTCTTTGCATGGGAGAACGTGGAACGAGGGATGTGGGTTGATGGAACATTTCTGCGCCAGCATGAAGAGCGTGGCGTGACCATACACATCGACGAAGGCCAGGTTCAAAACGCCATACTGCCTATCATTTCGCTGCCCTGAGAGCCCTACGCAGCCCTGGACGAGTCGTTCCCTTTTCGCGACACGCCGCCTGTACTGGGCACCGTATCCTTCTCAGGCTCGCGCAGAGTCGTCACACCAAGAGAAGCGTTAAAGACGCTTCCGCACTGTTCGCACACATTCATGTGCGTGCTTTCCGAACGAGTCGGTCGGTCCCGCAACAGTGCGAACATCCAGATCCGGTAGGTTTCGAGGTGGTCCTGGGGGAAGAGGGAAAATTTACGTGTATTGCCGACAAACTCGTCTCGAGTGGACGAAAGGAACAACGCCATAAAAGCCGCCTGACTCGAGGCCTACGCCTCGACTGTGTCCCTTTCCTAGGGGAGAGTTCAAGTCCGTTGCCTGCGACTAGTGCAATTATCAGTCCGAACCGTAGGCTCGCAAGGTCTTTGAATGAGGCTGTGTCGACTCTTTGACTGTTTCACTATGGAAAGATTGTCTCGAAAGTGCACACGCCCAAAGGGTGCTGCCTTCCTAATAAACCGCCGGGGTCGGACGTTAACCATCCAGGAGCCCTTCTATCCCGGAGGATGAATGAAGACATCGTGGTTCGCCGTTGCATTGGTGCTGGTGGCATCGGTTTGTCGGGGCGAAGTCTCGAGGGCAAGCCGGCAGGGCGATGGTTCCTCGTCCGCATCTCAGGTCTTCGCGATCTTCGAGAAGCGTTGCGCGTCATGCCATGGAGACACCGGTTCTGCGCGAACGTACATGCTCCTGGAGCGCGCCGCCATGGTCCGAACCGGCAAGGTTGTGCCGGGCCGCGCCGAGGACTCGCTCCTCTTTCAGCGAGTCACAGGCGCGGTCGGCCCGATCATGCCTGCTGGCGGTGTGAAACTCGGCGACGACGACATTGCCATCATCAGGCGATGGATTGACGAAGGCGCGCCGGAGTGGACCGTAGCTGTTCCACAGGCCCGCAGGTTCATCTCAAACGACAACGTCATTTCAGCCATCGAACAGGATTTGATTTCCATTGAAAGGGACGACAGCCGCAGGTTCGTCCGGTATTTCATCCTGACAAATCTTCACAACGCTGGAGACACGAAGCTCACCACCTACCGCGCGGGCCTCTTCAAATTGCTCAACAGCCTTTCGTGGGATAGAG
>DASTBJ010000470.1:0-7545 GCA_035712125.1 Terriglobia bacterium | reverse complement strand
TGGTGTCTCGATGCGAAATCACGGGAGTCGAACGGCATTGATGCCAACCTGGGCTATCCAGGCAACCTTGTCTACCACAAGGTTGAGGACTTCGCGTGCCGCGAATTGCCGGATAACACGTTCGACTATCTCTTTTCATTCGGCGCTTTCTGCCATATCTCGTGGGATGGAACGCTTCAATACATGACCAACCTCTATCCCAAACTGCGCTCCGGAGCGACAGCGTTCGTGATGATCGCGGACTATGAGCACTATAACCGCGTGCGCGAGAACGAGTATCGCTACGACGTTGTGAGCCGA
Organism: Terriglobia bacterium; assembly: GCA_035712125.1. Taxonomy (GTDB): domain Bacteria; phylum Acidobacteriota; class Terriglobia; order 20CM-2-55-15; family 20CM-2-55-15; genus DASTBJ01. The sequence goes on along the minus strand of DASTBJ010000470.1, from coordinate 7,245 downwards.
ATTCTGAACGGGAGTCGATTCTGGAGGCTGCAACGCCGTCTCCGCGGTCTCCAGGCTGAACCTTCGTTGACATTCCTCGGGCCCGACGACGAAGACATGGAACCCAGCCCGGGGCGCTGGTATAACACGGGCACAGACCGGATGGCCGGACTATTGAGAGACCTGGGCTACGTGGTGGTGCAACCCGATATCGGCCTTGTGCCACGCGACACGATCGTACATTTTCGAAAACCTTGATGAACGGTCCTTCGGCGGACCGGTGTCAACAGCTACAGGACTACCTCAGCATCCTTATTATAGGATTATACGCAGCGTTCCCTGTCATGCCGGCAGCCGTCGTAATACCGCAAGAACGCGGGGCGTGCTGTCCCCATCGCGATGCAATCGGAGCCCTGCAACTTCGGCACCGGCGGTGCTGCACAGTTCGGCAAGATGCTGACGCGCAGCTGCCTCATCTTCGCCTTCGTGTCCCTCGTAAATGAGGGCCGCCCACGGCATCGACTGCAGCGCCGCCAGCCAACCCAGGTGACCGCGAATGGCCAGGTAGGAGACCACCGCGCCCGGGAAATCCGATCGCAGGAACGCGGGAACGTCGGACATTAACGGCCGGGTCGCATCCAGATCACAACCGGTGACAGAAAAGCGCGTGCATCCAATGGCGAGCAGCATGCGTTCCGCGGAGAGTGCCGTTGCCGGGCGATCCCAGCCGTGAACCCACGTCGCTCCGGCTCGCAGGTATTCGGCGGCCATCATCCCGATGTTGCATCCGACGTCCAGCACGATACGCTTTTCCAGACTCACCGTGGCTTCGGACAGCAGCGCAGCAACGGCGACCATGCGCCGTCGGGGGTCACGCCTCGCAGGTAGGCCCACGCCGGGAATTGCGTGATAGAGATAACTTCCTCCCTCAATCAGACTCCTCTCGCCGATATAGCTCGCAGCGCCGACCTGCCGGGCAAGCGTTTTGAGGTAGGTTCCATAGCGGTGAAGGCCGAAGTTCTGAAGGTTCGTGTAAAGGAATCGTCCGTTACCAACAACGACAGCGTCGCCGTTGCAGTCGGGACTCCTGAAGTCCGTGTGGCGAAGCCCTCCGGGTGTGACAACTCTAATAGGCGAGTTTGTGCACGCTTCGCGCAGGCGCTCTAAGCCGATCCCCCATTCTTCTTCGGTGGGAACGCGACCCGCGACATGTTGGAGCATGTAGGCCGTGTACGGGTGACCGTTGATCGCGAGCTTCGCGACGTCGTAAAGACGCGGTGCCAGTCCGATAGACGCAAGATGGTTCGCGACAAGGATCGACGAGGGGGGACTGGGGTCGAACAGAATCCTGAGTCCCGCATCTTCAGGATAGTGTCGAGCAATGTCCGCGAATTCGGTTCGACGCCAGAGCCCGGGATCGAGATAGATCGAACGGCCGCTCCGGTCCATCGGGAAGCGCGCCCGCAAGTAGTCGGCCACATTTTCGGACAGCGCAGAGGTCGCCGACACGCTGTAGGTCTGTGGGCGTTGAACCGGTAGTTCCGTGCGCCACATGTTTCCGGCGGGCAATGTCTGACGGATGAAATCGAAGACGTTAATCCGCCGGATGACGCGTGCCTCAAGTTCAACCTGACGCCTCGCCCGCCGCAGCGCGGCAAAAGCTCGCGGAGCCCGCTCGCGGACGAGCTCCTTCAGAAGTGACACTGCTGCCTCTTGCCTCCTGGATTTTCCAAATCTAACAGAGTGTTCGAAGAAACGTGAGTTCCTTGCTTTCGGACAGAGGCGTGACTAGATTAGGGCAACACTTCGCTGTGGAGGCCACCGTGAGAATTCTCGTCAGAGTATTGCCTTTGGTCCTTGTCACGATTGCGCCCGTACTGTCGGCGCAGTGGCCCGCTGTTCGAACGCGTGGAGTTCCCAGGACCTCGACAGGGCAGCCCGACCCGACGGCAGCCGCACCCCGAACATCAGATGGCAAACCGGATTTATCGGGGATCTGGGACAACGGACGTAATACCGGCGGCCAGCGCGGAGCCGTTGCCGGCGCAAGGGGAACGCCGGCGCCTGCACCCGCAGCAAACTCCGGCCCGCCCAATGCGACCTTCTTTAACGTCGGTGCCGGGTTCAGCGAAGGCTTGCCGTTTCAGCCGTGGGCGGCGGACCTCGTCAGGAAACGGATGGCGGACAATAGCAAAGACAACCCGGACGCTCACTGCCTGCCCATGGGCTTCATGCAGTTTCATACGCACTCGCAGCCGCGCAAGATTATTCAGACTCCCGACGTGATCCTGATTATTTACGAGGCGAACAGTGGTCTTCGTCAGATCTTTACCGATGGCCGCTCGTTGCCCGGCAAGGACGCACTGCCCTGGTGGTATGGCTACTCCGTCGGAAAGTGGGAAGGGGACACCCTTGTCGTCGAAACGACCGGTTTCATCGACAATATATGGCTCGACGTCAGGGGTAGTCCGCTGACCTCCGCAGGACGCGTCATCGAGCGGTTCCGCCGACCCAACTACGGCAACCTGGAAATCGAGATCACGATCGATGATCCGAAGAGCTACACCAAACCGTGGACGGTGAAAGTCAGCCAGCGGATCTACCCTGACACGGAGTTGATCGAGTTCATCTGTGAAGAAAGAGACGCGACCCATTATGTGGGAGCGCAGCAATGAGAGCGACAACGCCCTTGCCCCGAAAATTGTGGTAAAAAGGTTCCGAGACGTCGACAGGAGGGCGGTTGTTGAAGAAAAAACCGGAAGCATACGAAGATATCCCCGGCACGTGGGTGTTTGACGCGCAACGCGCAAGAATTGGTTATCGTCTTAACGAATTCCTCTACTCGCTGATGAAGGCCGAGAACCGCAAGGAATTTCTCGCCGATGAGCGCACATATCTCATGAAGTTTGGCATGACCGAAGAGCAGCGCGAGGCGGTCATGAAGCGTAACTGGAACAAGCTGCTGGAACTCGGTGGCGTCTCCTACGCGTTGGCCAAACTCGCTTTCACCGACGGGAAGACCTATCAGTTCATGGCGTCCCAGATGACGAGCATGACCGAGAAGGAGTATGTCGACATGATGGTCGGCGGCGGCCGCTCTCCGAGCGGATGGAAATCCAAGAAGGAGCGGGGGGAGAGTTAATGGCAAGGATCATTGCTGGAGTTGGAACCTCCCATACACCCGCCATCGGCGCCGCCGTGGACAAAGGCATCACGGGCGAACCGTACTGGGCGCCGTTGTTCAAGGGATATGAACCTTCGAAGAAGTGGATAGCGGAAACCAAGCCCGACGTCGTGATCATGGTCTACAACGATCATGTGAACGCGTTCGACTTCAAAATCATTCCGACGTTCGGGCTCGGCTGCGCCGACGAGTTCAAGATTGCCGACGAAGGCTGGGGCGCTCGCCCGGTGCCGCCGGTGCAGGGCTATCCGGAGCTGGCTTCACACATGGTGCAATCGCTGGTGCTCGATGAGTTCGATATGACCATCGTCAATGAGATGCAGGTCGATCACGGCCTGACCACGCCAATGTCGCTCATGTTCGGTCAGCCGAAAGAGTGGCCCTGCCGGGTCATTCCGCTCGCCGTCAATGTGATCCAGTATCCGGCGCCGACCGGTCATCGCTGCTTCATGCTGGGTAAGGCGATCCGCAAGGCCGTCGAAAGCTGGGATGAAGACTTGAAAGTGGTCATCTTCGGTACAGGCGGGATGTCGCATCAGATCCAGGGCCCGCGCGCGGGCCTCGTCAACAGGGAATTCGACACCGCATTCCTCGACGGACTCTCGCGCGATCCGGAGCGGCTGGCACAAATTCCGCCGCTCGAATACCTGCGCGATGCCGGCGCCGAAGCAATCGAACTCGTGATGTGGCTGATCATGCGCGGCGCGTTGGGCGAAAAGGCTAAAGAGGTATACCGCTTCTACCACGTGCCGGCTTCGTCAACCGCCGTCGGCAACATCATTCTCGAGAGCCTGTCTTAACTTCGTTTGGCCCATCAGGGCTTCAATTTGCTCAGCGGCGAAAACTGGGCGAGACTTTTCTATGCTCTTAGTGTTACAGGCCCGTGACAATTTTTCCGGAAAAGTTTTCTCGAATGTGCCCGTCCTGAGTTACACTTCGCCGTCTCGATTTCCCGTTTATAGCAGGATGTGCAACGACAAGCGGGTACCTCCACTCTGTGGCTGAATCTGCCGACTGAAGCCTTCCTTTGATTTCACAACCTTGGTTTCGCCGTCAACGCCGGCACGATGGAGCGCGCTATGAAACTGTCCTGGGTTGTCTCCTGGCTACGTAACCCCCGTCAACATCAACTTCCAAAGCTCGGCCGCCGAAACAAAAAGAGGCAGGGCATGAGATCTTCATCCGGTTACGGCTTCTCCCTGGAAGCCATTGAGCCGAGGCTGCTGCTGTCGGCCGATCCGGCGGTGACGCAGGTGGCGAATCTGTACGAGGTCACCTTTGGGAATACCGACGATACAGTGGGAGTCGAACTAGCGTCGACATCCGCCTCCGCAAACGGCGGAGTCATCGTCGATGTCACGTACATCGACAACGCTTCGGTTCTGACCAAGGTCACACTGGGGAACGCGACGGACGGCGTGCTGGGCCTGACGATCAACGGCCTGGGCGGCAACGACAAATTTACTGTCGATGCCCTGGGAGTTCCGCTGACGATTCACGGAGGCGCCGGCGGCGACACTCTCATCGGTCCGGATGCGGATACAAGCTGGTCGATCAGCGGCGTCAACGGAGGTTCCGCTACCGCATCGGGCCTGACATTCGACGGCATGGAGAGCCTCACGGGCCGCAGTGGCGTCGATACCTTCTCCATTGCTGCCGCTGGATCGGTCGAAGGCCAGATCGACGGCGGTGATGGCATCGATACGCTGATTGGCCCCAACACGGATAACAGCTGGATTGTGTCTGCGCTCGACGCAGGAACGCTGAATGCCGGAGCGACCAGCGGTTTCGCCGCATTTAGCGGCGTTGAGAAGATCACCGGCGGCACCGCGAAAGACTTGTTCATCGTTCAATCGAATGAAGGCATCAGCCAAAAGATCGATGGCAGCGGAGGTACGGATACGCTGATCGGGCCTGACGCCGATAACATCTGGACCCTGACGGGGGTCGGCTCCGGATCCCTGAACGCTGTGGCGGGACCTCCAGCGAAACCATCCGAGTTTGCGGGAATCGAAAACCTCACCGGAGGCAGCAAGGATGACGAGTTCAAGATCGGCGCCGGCGGTTCGTTAAGTGGCGTGTTGGATGGCGGCGTGTGGGACGTCGATGCCCCGACCGTGAACACGCTCGACTACTCGCAGCGAGGCGCTGCGGTCACCGTCAACCTGAATCTTGCAACGGCAACCGGATTAACTGCGCCCTCTGACGCGTTCTCGCGCATCACAAAGGTCGTAGGCAGCAGCAGCGCTTCCCTCGACACTCTGATCGGCCCGTTCCCGAGCTTCGACCAAACCAAATGGACCATCACGGGCGTCAACTCGGGGACCGTTGACGACTGGGAGTTCGTGAGTTTCGAGAGTCTGACCGGGCAGAACAACACCAACGACGCCTTCATCATTTCAGGCGGCAGTGTCAGTGGAACGGTCAGCGGCGGCACTGGCGCGCTCGACGGCCTTGCGGTGGCTTCGGGCGGCAGCCTCGTGGCATTTCAGCCCAGCGTGCCAGGTTTGGATCAGGCCGGCACCTTTAGTGGCGTCAGCTTTGCGGGAATGGACCCCTACGACCCGCGCAGCGGCACTGATGTCCATCGTGTGATCACCGGAACGTTGTTCGACCGAGACCTTGTTATTGCTCCGGCCGGTGCAGGCCAGATGAGCGCAAGTTTCACAGGGCTTACATTCAGCAGTGGCCCCAGCAGCTTTGGCTTTGCAACCCCGACCGGGTCGCTGACTCTCAACACGGGCACCGGCAGCGACGACATCATCGCGTCGCTGGATCCAAACTTCGCAGGCGCCTTGCTGACTTACAGTGACGGCACTTTAACCGCGACACTGACGGCCGGCGCCGACACCGTTGTCGTATCCAAGACCGCTGTGTCCGACGACGATGGCCTGCAGATCAACCTGACGGTCAATGGCGTCGTCCACGCGTTCGGCAGTCCCGCCGCGGGTGTCAAGAGCATCGTCCTTCAGGGCATGGCGGGTAACGATTCGTTCAGCCTCGATGAAGTTCTGCTGATCGACAACGTTTCCGTTGATGGCGGTACCGGAACCGACACCCTCTTCGGCGCCAATGCCGGCATGGAATGGGATGTCACCGGCCCCAACAGCGGAACGTTCAGTGGTCTCGCCGGCGGCACCACCAGCTTTACCGATATCGAGAATCTGCGCGGACGCGCCGGCGTTGACCAATTTAATATTCGCGACGATGCGTCGGGTACAGGCTCGATCAGCGGCGAAATCGATGGCGGAGCCGGCCTTGATGAGCTCATCGGCCCCGATGTGAACAACGTCTGGCGTCTCACCGGCGCGATTGCCGGCGTGCTTGAGGCCAGTGGCACCAACATCGACACCGATTTCGTTGCCATTGAGAACCTTACGGGCGGCAGCGCGGCTGATGAGTTCAGGGTGATTGGCGCCGCAGCATCACTGAGCGGTCTTCTCGACGGCGGTCTCGACAAGGCTGTGGATCCTCTCGCCGCGAACCCGGTCGCAGCTATCGACACGCTCGACTTATCGCAACGCGGCGCGGCCGCGAGCGTCAATCTGGCCCTGGCCACGGTGACCGGCATTATCAGTGAGTTTTCGCGCATTGACTCAATCGTTGGCAGCAGTCTGACAGGTGACACGCTCATCGGTCCGGATGCTGAAGAAGTGCTGGACCCGAACACGACACCGCCTCTGGCCATTCTGAGCCCCGGCACGCGCGTCCTCGTCAGCGCAGGCGGGAGCGACAACATATACCAATACATAGGACCGGAACTTGAAGACAGCGACCCCAATACTGTCGGCAATCAGACTTTCGATCTTGCTACGCAGGCTTATACCAACACGTTGCTGTGGACGATCGTCGACGACCACATCAACTGGACAGTAACCGGACATAACGCCGGCGAAGTCGAGGGCACAGCTTTCAGTGGGTTCGAAAATCTGAGCGGGCGTGGCGCGACCAGCGATTACTTCCTGTTCGAGGCGACCGGCAGTTTGAGCGGCACGGTCGCCGGCGGCGCGAACCCCGGTGTCGACACGACAGATGCGTTTGCGGTTTCCAACGGGACTACGACCTTCGTGTTCGTACCGTCG
>DASTBJ010000469.1:0-15348 GCA_035712125.1 Terriglobia bacterium | reverse complement strand
CAGCTGTCACTCCCTCTCGCCTGATGGTCGTGGACATCGACACGAGCAATGGCTTTCAGTTCGGCTCACCGCGCCGAATGATCGATGCGCCACCGCCCCTCATTTCCGTGGGTTGGAGCCTGGCACCGGACGCCAAGCGGTTTCTCTTCATCACGACGCCAAACGGCGGCCGGCAGCTGCCGTTTACCGTGGTGCTGAACTGGGCGGCTGGGCTAAAGAAGTGACTTTTCCAGGCGTGGATGTTCACGGCAGACACCTTTTCGAGGGGGAGCGCTCTGTCGTTGGAGAAGAGTTCAGTGGTGCTGATAATGGCGTAAAAGAGACGCACGATCCAGCAGGTCGAAACGAGCCTTGGATTTCAGAGGGGCGCTCTGGAAATGCTCGTGAACTGGCCCGCACTCCTGGGCAAGTAAGTTGACCAAGAAAATTCGTCAGCTGAAAATGGGGCATTCACTCCCCTCGTCAGGATCACTTTCTACCTTGCCAGTCTATTTGAGGCCTCTGTATCGACTGAAGTGCCATGAAGAAAGAATTTGGGAACAATTTGGGAACAATAGTCACCTAATACCAGCTAGAACGCACCAGAATCGACCAGAGAGAACCAAGACGAATTAATCAGAAAGTGAAGTCCGAAATACCAGGCTTCAGCCGCCGCTCACCGTAGCGTGACGAGGTATAGAAGTTTCTGACCTCGGCGAACGCGGCATCCGCGGCTTTGATGCGGGATGAAATCGACATTCCTAACGCCGCACGCGTTGCACCGTTGGTGGCAACGAGTAATGTGCCACCACGATGGTAATGTTGTCCTTGCCTCCAGCGTCCAGCGCCTTATTCAAGAGAGCCTGACAGTGCTGCTCGGCTTTGCCTGAGTTGTTAAGTACGGCGGAGATCTCAGGGTCGGGTACCATTTCCGTCAGCCCATCAGTGCATAAGAGCAAACAGTCACCATCCTCGAGTTTTAACCGTTGTACTTCAATTTTCAGTTTACCTGCGGGCTGTCCAAGCGCCTGAGTCAACACATGGCGCATTTTATGAGTTGCCGCCTCCTGGTGAGTGAGAATTCCGGCGTCTACGAGTGATTGCACGACAGTCTGGTCTCTGGTGAGCTGACGCAATTGACCGTTGCGAAGCAGATAGGCGCGAGAGTCACCAACGTGAATTACAAACAAGTCTGCCGCAAGAATAACGGCCACGGTTAAGGTCGTGCCCATTCGGGCTAGTGATGGATTTGACTCCGCCTCGTCGCGAATGGCGTCGTGGACTTTGCGGTAACGGTCCGTTGTCCTCCTGATCAATTCTTCGGCCAGCTCGTCATCAATCCTCATCAGCCAATCGGGAGTCTGAATGACGAGTTCCAGAAGAGTCTTAATCGCAAGCCGGCTGGCAACTTCACCACCCTCCTCACCTCCCATGCCGTCTGCAACAATCATTCCGTAGCCGGTTTCACGGGAGTGACGTGATAAGTGATCTTGATCAAGGCTGGTTAGCAACACTTCGAGGTTACGCTCAGTTCGACCGACGAGAAACTGATCCTCATTGTTTTGGCGCACCTTTCCCGGATGTGTCAGCGCTGCGACGTCGAGAGCCACCAGTGCAGATGGGACTTCGTTATCTCGTTCGGGACTTCCAGCTGCACGGGGTTTGAAAAGCTCCTGCGTATCTGCGATGTTATCCATCTTCGCCGCCTAGATCAGAATTTGGGTGAGAGAGCGGAACGCCGTCATTATGGCCAGTAATGAACGCTTGACGACTTATCATTACTAATCCTGCCGATTCACACCCCGCGGATGACATTCCGATGCTGTTCTCGACGTTCAGGCGTCGGGGCCTGACCAGTTAAACCCAATATGCTTGCTCGAACGGCCAGTACGATCCCACTTAAACCCGAAGGTGTCAGCCTTGTCTGCAGTGGCTTTCCCGTAGGTCGCCACGCCACCCGGGCCTGTTTCGGAACCGCCGGCATTATGCACCTGTACTCGCTTGCCAGGCGGCGTGGTGGGTCCACCGAGTGCTTCTGCTCGGGACGTCAACTTACCGGGAATCTCAGCCTGCCATGACGCCAGGTCATCATCTACGTGGAACTCTATGCGAGCGAATTCCATCCCCCGCACTTCGCCGATAAAATTCGCGAATGTCCCCGGCCAGCCGCCAACGCGTCCGCCAAAGATCATCTGCAGCGCGTCTCGTTGTAGCTGGTCTGCTCGCTCATCAATAAAGATCGCCATCGACGCCTTTGTTTTGCCTTCCCATATGTTGCCTTTGAACGCCGCCACCGCCATGACGCTCAGTCCATCCAATCTAACGTCACCGTAATTACCCTCGCGAACATGCCACGCAAGGATACCTTCGCACTCGTCTGTAGTCGGCGGCTGGCCAAAGGTACAGGGACACGGAATACTGCAGTTGCAGGTATCGAACCAGTCTCCCGCGATATGCCAACGAGGAATATCTGCCATAAAACCTCCGAGCTGCGTGTTACAGCAAAACAAGAAATGATAGCGATTATAGCTGGTTCAGCGCACGATCATCCAGAAGCCCGCCATTATCAGGAGCACCCCGCTGATCCGCGCTCCGTACACCCCAAACGGCGCCAGTTTCTCGAATGCGACAAATGCCGTCAACGCCGCGATTACCGTCAAGTTCATTACTCCACCGACGAAAAGGAGCAGCATCAATGCCCAGCAACAGCCCAGGCAATACGCACCATGCTGGAGGCCCATACGGAACGCACCTGACAATCCGTTACGCCACCGGCTCATTAAGAATTGCAATGGGGACTGGCACGTCCGCAGGCAGGCGAGCTTGAGCGGAGTCAACTGATACAAGCCCGCAATGACCAGCAACGTCGCACTGAATGCCGCATTGCTGATCTGCATCATCGACGAAAGAAGCAAGAGCGACGCAAGCACGCCCTGGAGGGCAGTCGCACCCAGGCTGAACACCGTCCAGACGATTAGATACGCGCCCGCGAACGCGTAAATCCGACACCCTGCGGATGCTTGCGCGGATCGTCGCGCGATGGCGCCATACAGGAGCAGCATGGGCGAGGCGGACGGGAGCATCATGGCCATCATCATGACCGCCCACATCGCCCAGAGCAGCAGCAAATGGGGTGCATTCCATCGCGCAGTCATCATCCATGCACTGGCGCCGGTCATCGGGCCATACATGTCGCGGGCCATCACGACGATCCACATCCACGAGACCAGCGGCAGGAGCACCAGCAGCACGACCGTAGGGGTGCCGTCGTATCGCAACGCCGACTCTAGAATTGTGGGGGCGCGTTCGTCAGGAACCGCAGGATCAGCCATCGATGAATCAATATCAAAAGACATACCGACTCGCCAAGTCGCGTTCCTACAAGACAGGCTGGTTCGTCACATGGCATATCGTGATTTTCCAGCCGTCATGAACCTCGCTGAATGATCGACATTCGCGGATCGGATCGCACGTACGACGAATAGCGCGACCGATGGCGTTGTGGGCGGATCCAATGGAGCCCCGAAGGACGGCTGGTCCGTGATACGATGCGCTCCACACAGGATGCCTGGCAGGTCGTCGAAACTACAGGTCGAGGTTCGCGCGATTCCCGCGCCGAAATGAACACTGCTTTCGTTCCATGACATATCTCCATGCTCAGCCGATATGACAGGGTCTACGCGCGTTCAATCGATGACCCGGTAGGTTTCTGGTCCGACGCGGCCGAAGAAATCCACTGGTACAAGAAGTGGAATAAGGTTCTCGACGAATCGAAGAAGCCGTTTTATCGCTGGTTCACGGGCGGCGAAGTCAACACGTGCTACAACGCGCTCGATCGGCACGTCGCCGAAGGTCGTGGGGACCAGGTCGCGTTGATCTACGACAGTACGGTCACGCAGACGATTCAGCGCTTCACCTACAATGAACTCCTCACTCGCGTTGCGAAGTGCGCCGGAGCGCTCGCCTTACTTGGCGTCTCGAAAGGCGATCGACTCATCATCTACATGCCGATGATTCCCGAGGCCCTGATCGCCATGCTTGCCAGTGCGCGGCTTGGCGCAATCCACTCCGTGGTCTTCGGCGGTTTTGCACCACCCGAATTGGCCGCGCGTATCGATGATGCCGGCCCGAAGGTCGTTCTTACCGCATCCTGCGGTGTTGAACCTGGACGAGTCGTTGCCTATAAGCCGCTTATCGATCGAGCCATCGAGATAGCAAAACATAAGCCGGAACGGTGTGTTGTGTACCAGCGATCGATGTTGAAGGCAGACCTGAAACCGGGTAGGGATCTTGATTGGGATGACATTCTATCGAGCGCAACGGCACATGAGTGCGTGCCTGTCGCGTCCACCGATCCGCTCTACATCCTGTACACCTCCGGCACAACGGGGCAGCCGAAGGGCATCGTTCGCGACAGCGGTGGGCATCTTGTCGCTCTGAACTGGACGATGAGTAATATCTATGGCGTTCAGCCGGGCGAAGTCTATTGGGCTGCTTCCGATATCGGTTGGGTTGTTGGACATTCCTATATCGTTTATGGCCCGCTTATCCACGGCTGCACGACGGTCCTGTTCGAGGGCAAGCCGGTCGGCACTCCCGATGCGGGCGTATTCTGGCGCATTATCTCGGACCACAATGTGGTTTGCCTCTTCACAGCACCAACCGCATTTCGAGCGATTAAGCGAGAAGACCCTCAGGGTCGCCTGATGCGCAATTACGATTTGTCCAAATTCCGCACGCTCTTTCTTGCGGGCGAACGGCTCGATCCGGATACGCTTCGCTGGGCTGAGAATCTGCTCCGGGTTCCAGTCATCGATCACTGGTGGCAAACCGAAACGGGGTGGCCCATCACGTCGAATTGCATTGGCCTGGAAAGAATGCCGGTGAAGCCTGGATCGTCAACGAAACCGGTTCCCGGCTGGCGTGTCGAAGTATTGAATGAAATGCGGAAGCCGGCGAAACCGAAAGAAATCGGGAGCCTGGTCTGCGCACTGCCTCTACCGCCCGGGACGCTGCCGACGTTATGGAATGCCGATTCGCATTACCAGCAGTCTTATCTTTCGGAGTTCCCTGGGTACTACAAGACCGGCGATGCCGGCTTTATCGATGAAGATGGTTATGTCTTCGTGATGACACGTACAGACGACGTCATCAATGTGGCCGGACACCGTCTCTCGACGGGTGCGATCGAGGAAGTGCTCGCTTCACACCCCGACGTCGCGGAATGTGCCGTAATCGGAGCCGCCGATAGTTTGAAGGGACAGGTTCCGCTGGGTTTTCTGGTGCTCAAAGCAGGCGTGGATCCGGCCCGTGAAGGTGACATCGTTCGCGAAGTGGTCACGCTGATCCGGGAACAAATTGGGCCTATAGCTGCCTTCAAAACTGCCGTGGTCGTCAAGCGATTGCCCAAAACGCGCTCCGGCAAGATCCTCCGAGCCACCATGCGTAAAATTGCGGACTGTAAGGAGTACAAAGTTCCCGCAACAATCGAGGATCCCCTGACCCTCGAAGAGATCAATGAAGCGCTCAGACGCATTGGTTAACGTCGCTAACCACTCCGTCCGTGAGATGGGAGCGGGTGGTTCCATGATCGGTTCACGGCACGACTTCGATCCGGACGCTCTTCAGCAGAACGGGTGTCACCGGTTTTTCGTTCTTTGTTTTGACGGAAGCGATCTTGCGTACCACATCCATTCCTCGAATGACTTGCCCAAACGCGGAGTGCAGGCGGTTGAGTTCTGGCAGCGCTGTCAGCGTCACGAAGAACTGGCTGCCACCGGAATTCGGTCCGCGATTGCCCATCGACAGGATTCCTGATCGATCGTGCGGCAGTTGCGTGCTGAACTCGTCAGGTATCACGTAGCCTGGCCCACCCGTGCCTCCTCCCGTTGGATCGCCGCTTTGAATCAGTGTTCCGTTGACGACGCGGTGAAAGATGAGTCCGTCGTAGAACGGCTTCCCTTTGATCATTTGCCCCGTTGCGGAATCTTTCCACTCCTTCGTTCCCTGAGCCAGCCCGATGAAGTTCTCTACTGTCCTGGGCACCAGCTTCGATTCAAGCTGAGCGGTGAATGTTCCGAGTGATGTCTCGAAATGCGCATACGTTCCGGACTTCAGCCCTTTTTGCTGGGCGAGAGAAACGGAGCCCAGAAGGAGTATCAAGAGAAGCGACAATTTTTTCATGACAGCCCCTACGGAAGGCTGGCAGTAATTGTACGCAGATTACTGGTGCGGAGCGTCAGCGTGCCGAATTCCGACATCTCGAATCGCTGCACGTCGGCCAGCATTTCCATGAGCAGCTTTTCCAGATTCGCGACGTCAGGCGCGCAAGCCATCAAGGTAGATGCCTTCGGTGACAGCGAAAGGCTCTGGCCGGCCAGTGCGTACGTTCCGCTAAAGCTGTTACAGAACGATCGTCCGGACAAGACAGCACTCGCGCCGAAGGTCAGCGTAGCGCGAGCACCCTTTGGAACATCGACTCCGTTCAGCTTTACTATCGTCCATTCCCCGGACCTGAGTCGTTCCTGAGGATCCGCGGACTCCCCGGAAGCGCGGCTCATCATCAGCGTGCCAACCGCCACCGAGGGCTTTGATGAATCCACAACGTGTATATCCATCGTAACCCAAAGAAATTTCTCGTCGGGACCGACGATGCTGCCGCGGACGGCGTATTTCCGCTGTGACTGGAGCTTCGCTCGATCAACAGTGAGGCGGAAAGCGATAGGAACTTGCCGACCCGCCAGATCGATGCGCTGCTCCGCAATCACCGTCGACGCAGCGTTAGCAACCGTGATGTCGCGCAAAGTGACGACCGCCACGCTCTGCGCGGGCACCGCCATTTTCTCGCGATACGTGATCTGTCCAGTGACTTCAAACTTCCCGGTTGTCTGAACGGGCTGGGCCATCGCAACATTGTGCAGCCCGACAGGCACGGAAATCGCTTGCAGACAGAGCAGACCAAAACCAATTTTCAGTTTCCAGTAACGCAGCATGACTCGACACCTCATGTGGGCAGCAGTGGCACTACCGCCCTGAAGTAGATCCGGGAGTTTGCAGTGGAGCAATACGTTGAATTACCGATGCTCACTGTGTGCTCCCAGTGTAGACGCAATTGTTTCATGGTGTAACTGTTTGTGCGATGGCAAGGACTGCCCAGCTGGTTCCCGCTGTCGAAACCCACTGATGCCGGCCGTACGGAAAGCCGCTTTCGAAGTATCGCTGCACCGGAAACGCATGAGTCCTCACGAGCCAGGTGCCGTCCGGAAACTGCGTATCCAGGAGAAAACGCACACCTTTGCGATAAACCTGATCTGTGGATCGCATACCAGCCAGGTGCAAAGCATATAGAGATTGACCCGTAGCGTAGGCATCCGGGGGAGTACGTCCGAATTGAGACCATCCACCGTTGACGTCCTGCCGGTCGCGAATGTCTTTGACTGCAGCAGAAATGCGATCGCGTGCTGCATCCGTCCACACCAGGCCCATCAGGCGCATTGCACGCTCTTCAGCAGATTTGGGCTCTGTTTGAAGTAGCCATCGCTGTGCTCGGCGCAGGCTTTCTGCAATTTGCTCTCGGCGGGCTGGGAGCGCGTATGCCTTCAAGCCGCCTGCAGCCAAAGCCGTGTGACTGATTGTGCTGTACTCCGATGGTGGTCGATTCACGCCATTCCCGAGCCATCTTCCATCGGGCATCTGTCGCGCCAGCAGCCAGTGAGTGATTGCTGCAGTAACAGTGCTTACTGGATATCCATTCGCGGCAAGCGCCATTTGGGAGTAACCGGCTGTCAGGGCTTCTCCGCCTACGGCGGTATCGCCGAGCAAGATACGAGGCACATTGCTTTTGAAGAACGTGTAGATGTCCTCCAGATTCTTTCGAGCACGCATTTCGTCGACCTGAATGCGTTTGTCGCGGGCAGTCGCTACGGCGAGCGCCGGCATTGCATTGTGATGGCACGAAATGCACCCGACGGTCGTCTTATCGCGGAAGGTGGCAGCCGCCTCGAGCAACGGCGCGACGGCGCGTGTCAAAGAAACGCGTGCGTCCACCATGCTCGGTGTCGAAGGAAGAGCTATTTCTTGTGATCGTGGGCCATTGGCCCGCTTTGCCCCGTGTTTCTCCAGGACCTGAACCTTGGGCTGATCACCTTTATAAATGGCCCAGTCCAACGGCGACTCTCCGTCGTTCAAGGGTCCATTCGGATCGGCGCCGGCGCGAAGTAAGGCATCCACCGTCTCCGCGCTCGCCGCTTCCGACGTAACAGCACTGAGAAGCGGTGTCCTTGTGTACGTCCCTGTTACGGTGGCGTTCGCCTCCGCACCCAACTGAATCCATCGTTGAACTAATGGAAGCGGCTGCCATGTTGCCGCACCAACGAGCAACTGCGGCTGGGGCTTCGATATCCTGGACATCAGATATTCAGCAGTCGGCAGATCGTATCGTTGAACCGCCGAGCCTTGTGCGACCGCACTCAACGTGTTGGGATCCAGACCCCGATCGACCAGATACCGGACAACCGCGACGTCCGACGATCTCATTGCGAAAGACAACGCTGTCGCGCCACCTTGATCCTGCGCGCGAATATCGGCGCCTTTTTCGATCAACGTTCGCACGAGATCCAGGCTGCCCGGATAGCTCGCTGCAACAAGTAACGCTGTCCGTTGTGTTTCCGAACGCGCATTCACGTCCGCGCCGTGAGCCAGAAGCAGCCGAACCTTCTCAGGATCTGGGATCGCCCACATGAGTGCGGTCGCACCGGCAGGGCCAGACTGATTCACGTTTGCGCCATGATCCAGCAAAGCACGCACGATTCGAGCATTTCCAAACAAGGTCGCCGACATCAAAGCCGGAATGCCGTCCGCATCCACGGAGTTCGCGTTCGCTCCGGCGTTGAGCAGCCGTTCGACGTCGGAAACGGATCCGTGCTGGATGGCGATGAGTAACGGTTGTGAAGAGGATGGATTCTGAGCCAGCACAGCAACGGCAAAAAACAGGACGGGCAGGAGACGGCGAACAGTCATGAGAGCCTCGCTTTTCGCGCGACTGCAACCGAATGAGCGTTTACATCCGCGGATGGCAAGAATAAGCGGGGTCTGGCGGCGGGTCAAGCTGAGCTGGGGGCGGCGAACAGCGTTTTCTGCCAGATTGTCCGCACACGCGGCGGATTCCTGCCTCCTTTTGGACGTCTTGCCACAGCAGCAAATTCCTGCACATTCTGGAACGATCCGCATTTGCATGTCGGGAAAGACCGATCCACGCTCAGTGATAACGGCCGTGATGAGGACCTTTGCGTGCTAGCGCTTGTCCAACAACATCCGGCGACGACCATTTCGTCATAGTCAGGCGATCCGCAATCCGATGTTGTCGTTGGATCGCACAAACTCCGAAGGAGGACCTATGGCAATTTTTGAAGTCAGTGCACATATGACAGTGCGACCGGGGCAACTGCAGGGGTTCAAGAAGCAGGCAGCGGAATGTATCCGGATTACCAGGGAAAAGGACACACACACGCTGCGTTATGACTGGTTCCTCAGCAGCGATGGCACTGAGTGCGAAGTTCGGGAGGCGTACAAAGGTCCGGAAGGTCTGATCGAGCATAACAAGAACATCCTCGAAGCTCGAACGAAGCTGTTCAAGGACTACGCCGATAACCACTTCATGACGGTTTATGGAGCTCCATCGCCAGAGCTCGTCGATCTGGTCAAAGCGCATCACATGGAAAAACAGTTCAAATGGTTTTCGTTTGTTGAAGGACTCGATTCGTCGTGCAGCTGAACGTCAATTGGTCTACCAGCGGTTGGCCGAACGCGAGACATTTATGACAACACGGACCCTTGAAACTAAAGTGCATGAGTTCCTGGCGCAGAAGTGCATCGCTGTCGTCGGGGTGTCACGTAACAAGAGCCTTCACCCTGTTGCAAACCTGATCTATCGCCGGTTGAAGACGACCGGTCACCAGGTCTTCCCGGTGAATCCGCACATGCAGACCTTCGAGGGCGATCGGTGTTACCCGGATCTGCAATCGATCCCTGGTGGGGTTGGCGGCGTGGTGATCGTCACACGCCCTGAGACCACGGAGCGAATCGTCCACGACTGCAAAGATGCCGGCGTCCGCCGCGTGTGGATGCACCAATCCATCGGGAAAAAAGGGTCGAGTGTGTCGCCGGTGGCCGTCGAATACTGCCGTCAACATGACATCAGCGTGATCGCTGGTGCCTGCCCGATGATGTACGGCGACGGCATCGACTTCGGACACAGGTGCATGCGGTGGATTCTCAAACTGACTGGAGGGCTACCGTCATGAACCAAGCGCACCGATTTGCCTGGCTCGCCATGGTTGTCGCCGATGCAGGACTACTCGCGTGGGGCGCGATGGCAGCCCTGGCACCGGATTATTTGCTGGGACCAGGCTCCAGACCGATTCTAGCTGCGGGTTACGAGAGCTTCACCGGGCGGACATGGCAAGAACTCATAGCCATTACTCCGACAACGGCCGCGTTCATGGCAGTGCTCTTCAGGGTATACGGCGCGTATGTGGTGGCGTTCGGTTTCCTGGCAATCACCGTCGCCGCCACCTCCTTCCGCCGTGGTGATCGCTGGGCATGGTGGGCGTTGCTGGTTGGCAACACCATTGCTTTCGGCTCGGCTATGGCGTACGACTGGACCGTCGGCGCCATCGGGCCCTTCGAAATGTCGGAATACCTCGGACTCGCACTCATCTGGGGTGCGCTTGCCGTTACAGCTCCATTCCGCGCTGTTCACCATCCGAGAACACATTCGGCAGGACACGCGCAGTCTCCCGCGGCGTCCGGAAATACCTCCGCAAATTGACCTATAAATTTGTCCTTCGGATATGCTCATGCCCCATGAGCCATCTGCACAGCCTTGTTCTGGCAACAACACTGATCCTGTCCTGCGTCGCGGCAGGCTGCGGCACCGCTTCATCGGATTCCGCTGCGGAAGCCCCGGAGCGGACGTTGACTCCGGCCTACGACGAACTTGGGCGCGCTTTTGGCGATCTCATCGTCTCGCGCGACTACGAAGGCGCGTACGTCCATATCGCCGAGTCCATCCGATCCGAAATCCCGTACGAGGAGTTCGAGGAGGCATTCAAACACTACCGGGACGGCATGGGTGAGACTCTAAAGGTTAAGATTGTGCCGGGGGAACCTTACCAGAAGGATGACCCGGACACGCTCCTTCCCGACACCGTCCGCGAGCATATCGAGGACGAATTCGCGATCCACTTTGAGCCCGAGGGCGACGAGGAAGGATTCTCGGCCATCGTCTGGGTGCTGATGGAGGGCGGGCAAGCCAAAATCGCCCATTTCTTCGTAGGAGACTAAACCGGACTAAGCTTGGATGTCACTCACGTTAGACAGAATCGAGGCGCTGTCTCCGGATCAAGCCTCGCTCGCCGCTGCCCGAAAGTTACTGAAGCCATCCGCCTGGCCGACACTGTCCGAAGGCGAAGGACTTGTTTGGGGCGAATGTCAGGGCTCGGGCGCGACGCCTTACCGCGTCGTGGTCAGTGAGGCGGACGCCGGATACAAATGTACCTGTCCCAGTAGAAAATTTCCGTGTAAGCACGCCCTCGCACTTATGTGGTTGCGAGCCGATAAGTCCGCAGCTTTTGTTCCGGCGACTGTTCCCGATTGGGTCAAGGATTGGCTCTCGCGCAGGCGCGGGCCCTCGCATGCCGCAGAGAAGCAAGACGATGAAGCGGAACAGTCCAAACCTCGGCCATCCATTCGACTCACCGAAGTACCCGAGGCGGCCGCCACTCCCGATCCGAAGGCTGAACAACGCGCAGCAGCCGCTCGCGAAAGAAACAGGCTGGAGCGCGAGGCTGCGGTGATTACGGGCCTCGACGATCTCGACACCTGGCTGTCAGACCAGATTCAGCATGGAATGGCGAGTTTTGTCGCACAGGCTGCTCAGTCGTGCCGTACGATAGCCCAACGACTTGTTGACGCAAAAGCCTCCGGCCTTGCGGGACGCCTCGATGCTCTTCCGACAAGGCTCTTTACCTTACCGGGGCCCGCGCGTCCCTCAGCCGCCATACGTGAGCTGGGACAAATCCATTTGATCAGTCAGGCGTACCGGCGCGCGTCGGAGCTTCCTCAATTACTCGCGGCCGATGCACGGCAAGCAGTGGGCTGGTCCGTAACACGAGAGGCACTGCTCAATGATCGCGAAGTGTTGCACGTCAGTGAGAAATGGCGGGTCTTCGCGGTGCTTTCTGAGGCACAGCCGGATCGCTTACGCAGGGTTGAGACCTGGCTGTGGCCGCAAAATAATGCAGAGCGAATGCCGCAAAGCGCGGTGCTGATTGACTTCGTCCCGATTTCCACGGGAACCGCAGCGGGCGGGTATCTGGTCGGGGATCAAATCGAAGCCGAGTTGTGCTTTTACCCGTCCCCCATACCGCTCCGCGCACAGATAAAAACGCTGAAGAAAGGCGCTGAACCAACTGGCGAACCGCTCACGTTGCCGCAGGAACGTCTGAATGTTTCATATGAAAACTACGAGCGCGCCTTAGCCCAGCTTCCATGGCTCGGCACGATTCCGTTGAGTTTTCGTTCGGCCAGTGTGCGACGAGATGGCGACCGGCTCTATCTTTACGATGAGGAAAGCGACCTGTCGCTGCCGTTGCACACATCACAGTCGACTCATGCTTTGCCACTTGCGAGTGTCGATCGGATTGATGGAATCGGCTTGTGGAATGGATACGAGTTTATGCTGACCTGGGCAGAGACTCCGCTTGGAAGATGGCTGCGCTCATGAACCGGACCAGCCTGCACGCAATGGCTCTGCCTTCACTGTTAGGGGGAACATCGAGGCATCCACTGCCGGGCAATTTGCTTCGTGTTTCGAATCCGAATTCCGATGGCGGACTCGAAA
Source organism: Terriglobia bacterium (assembly GCA_035712125.1). GTDB lineage: Bacteria > Acidobacteriota > Terriglobia > 20CM-2-55-15 > 20CM-2-55-15 > DASTBJ01. The sequence goes on along the minus strand of DASTBJ010000469.1, from coordinate 2,468 downwards.
TTCTCAGCCTGATGGGACAAGCACTGAGTTTTCAACGGCCTTCGACACCAGATGCGTTCATGGTCGAGCCGACGGTAAAAGATGATCGAAAGATTATCGCCGATGGCCTCCGGCGCCCGCTGATTCGCCTGCTTTCATCCAGGAATGTTACAGACCATCCAGCGCGTGCTTTGGCACGTGCCTTCGATCGCCTGAGGATGCGTCCGCACCCGTTTGACCTGCCGTTGATCGATGCTTTTGTCCGGTCGAGCGCTGAGAAGCTTGGTCCAACAGCGCAGCATTGGGCTGATAGACAAAAGCCAGACGCGGCGACCCAAGGTTTTTTCGATCCAGAACTGCTGGACGAGAGCAACTGGACACAAGCGACAACTTCACGGCGTGTGGCGTACCTCGAACAGAGACGGCGAGAGGATGCCGGCGACGCTCGCCGTCTGCTTGAGTCCAACTGGCCGCAGGAAGAGGCCGATGCTCGGTTTCGTCTGCTGCAAGTGTTTCAGACGGGCCTAAGCATGGCCGACCAGCAATTCCTCAGCAGCCTGGAAAAGGATCGAGCACCGCGCGTAAGAGCACTTGCGGCGAAACTTCTGGCGCGCCTCGGTGCGGGCGGAGAGAATCCAGCGCTCCGCGAATGCCGGGAACGCATCAAGGAGAGCCAGAGCGGGTTACTTCGAAAGCGCATGACGCTGCAGCTCGAGCTTCCAGCAAACGTAAGAGACCAGGCTGCATCACGCTGGATATTCCAGACGTTTAACGATGTATCGTTTGGACAGCTCGCCGACTCGTTCAAAATTACAGAACAAGAGTTGATCGAAGCGGCGTCGAAGGACGAGCATTTACTTCTGGCCCTGGCGCTCATGGCAACGAACGAACGCCGTCTTGATCTTCTCGAAGTTGTGGTCTCAAACCTGCCGAACGTGTGGGAACGTATGTTTGAAGCCGGACTCGACTCCCTGGGCACGATGACAGAATCAGAGCGCCAGCGGTGGGAGGAGATTATCGTCCATCCTTATCGCAAAGACCCGCCGGCAACTTATCTTCTGTGGGACTGGCTACACCGCATCGCCGACGCACAAGCGCCGGCTCCGGTGATGTCGATTGTCCTCAAAGCGGGACTATTGAACACAATTCCCGAAGGTGAACGCCTTGCCTGGTTTGAAGTCATGACAGCCAGATGCCCCGTGTCGCAACGACAGGAGCTTCGCGCTCAACTGGCAAATTTCGATCAGTCCCTCTGCGTTACTTCCCTTGCGCTACTCGACATCCTTAATGGAATGGAGAATGACCGTACCCATGTCCGAAAAAGCTGAGCGAATCCGATTAAGCGCCGAAGAGGTCTACGCGCAGGAACTTGCTGCGCTGGCTGTCGCAGACAAGTTTCCGCGCCCTTCGAACTGGCGCCTCTCTCCCAAGGCAGTGCTGACCTACATCCTTGGAGGCAAGGCGGCGGACGGCACCCCCATTTCTGCAAAATACATTGGTAACCGTCGCCTGATTGAAACGGCCGTTGCAACGCTCGCAACAGATCGAGCGTTTCTGCTGCTGGGATTGCCGGGGCCAGCGAAATCATGGGTCTCGGAACATCTGGCGGCGGCGATATCAGGAGCATCACAGCGGATGATTCAGTGCACCGCCGGAACCGACGAGAATCAGATTCGATATGGCTGGAACTACGCAATGCTTCTGGCCAAAGGACCATCGCGCGACGCTCTGGTCAAAACTCCACTGGCACGCGCTATGGAAGAAGGAAGCCTCGTTCGCCTGGAAGAACTCACGCGTATGGGTTCGGACGTGCAGGACACCCTGATCACAATCCTGTCCGAGAAAACCATGCCGATCCCCGAAATCAACGACGCTATCGAAGCGAAGCGCGGATTCAACGTTATCGCGACGGCTAACAATCGCGACAAAGGCGTGAATGATCTCTCGTCCGCTCTTAAACGAAGATTCAATGTTGTTGTGCTTCCGTCTCCCGCCACGCTGGAAGAGGAAACCGGCATTGTTGTGAAGCGGGTTAAGGAGATCGGCTCCAGCCTGGAGCTGCCTCCAATCCGACCGGCTGATGAAGAGTTGGTGCGGGTCGTAACGTTGTTTCGGGAGTTGCGGGATGGTAAGACACTGAACGGTAAAACGAAGCTCAAGTCTCCTTCGGGTTCGCTTTCAACGGCCGAAGCGATTTCCGTCGGAGTGAGCGCCTGGGCATCTGCCGCCCACTTCGGCGACGGAGCAATGACGGCAGAAAGCCTTGCGCCGAATCTTGTCGGCGCCGTAGTCAAAGATCCCGTACAGGACACCGTCGCATTGCAGGAGTATCTGGAAAGCGTCGTACGGACCCGCGACGGCTGGGCGGATCTCTACTCGGCAATTCGCGAGGTCCTGTAATCAACGATGCCCGCTCAAGCCGGCGAACGCGTCCACATTCTCGGAATACGTCATCATGGTCCCGGATCTGCGGCCCTGTTGTGTAAGGC
>DASTBJ010000468.1:0-7482 GCA_035712125.1 Terriglobia bacterium | reverse complement strand
TCTGAAGGTGCTTCGAGCGGGGTGAAGCGACTCTGGTGATTAAATTGCTGGGTCATTTACAGCTTAAGTCGATTCTCCCGTTCTTTGGAGAGTCATTGTCTCTCGGAATCGTGCGCGCCGCTGCCTCGAGTGTCGTTTCCTGTACACCCTGTGCGGCAGCGTACCGACGAACGCACAATGAACTGGTACCTACTGTGTGCCCTGGACGCGGTTATGACGAGTTTTCATCGAAATCGAATTCTACAAGGTCTGCCTCAGCGGGAGAGCCGCCTGCTCGCTCCGCATCTCCGGCCTCTGCTGCTGGATAAAGATGCTGTGCTTTACGAGGCGGGTCAGCGCATCAGGCAGGTATATTTCCCGGAAGAGGCCATGATTTCCTGCCTGTCCGTAACTGCTGACGGCGAGTCTATCGAAGTGTGCGTTGTCGGAAATGAAGGCGTCATCGGTATTACATCGCTTTTTAACAATGTGACGGCATTTCACGCGGTAGTTCAAATACCCGGGCGGGCGTTCGCAGTAAATTGCGAATTTTTGCAGACAGAGTTCAGCCGTTGCGATGTCGTGCACCGCGCGCTTCTGCGCTACACGAATTCGTTACTGGTTCAACTGTCGCAGACCGCCGTCTGCAATAAGTTCCATACGGTCGAAGAACGTTTTTGCCGCTGGTTGCTTACAGCTCAGGACAAGTCATCCATCCCGTCTATCCCCATGACACACGATGCTCTGGCCCGAGTACTGGGAACACGTCGTGCATCCATTTCCGGTGCGGCGGCTGCTTTCCAGCGCACGGGCGCCATACGCTATGAACGCGGCACGATCTCCATTGTCAATCGCAAGCAACTGGAAGCCGACGCGTGCGAGTGTTACGAAATGATCCTGGCGGCTCATAATAACTAGCCAGGAGTTGGCGGCGCCAGCCCCTGGCGTTTTGAGTCTTGAGTTGTCCGTTTTGAGTCGGACAACCCAGGATTGACTCAAAACTCACAACTCAAATCGCCGCTCATTGCCATCGTAGAGGGCTCTAACCGGCTACGTCCCTGCCGTACCGCGCCGTGAAGTTGATCCCTGATGTCGGTACGCTAGCGTACACGTTCGCAAAATTTGGAAATTGTTCACGCCGCCTATTGCGAGCAGGAATCGCGGGCGTATATGTTCAGCCGTTGAAAGCGAGCGTTTGTATGCCTGCAATCACATTTAGCCAATGCTTGTGCGGGATGGAATTGAAAATTCTCTATCTGGTCGATGAGAGGAAGCAGTTCTACACCTGCACCGGATGCCGGCAAACCCTGGAAGTCACCGGTACTGTTCTGAGCATGTACACCTGTCCCGCGACTTCCTTTGGCAGGGAGCGCAATTGGGTTCCCATTCCCACGGATAGCCTGCGCGATTCCCCTTAGAAGCGGTCTGTCTCGACTCCTGAACGCGGGTTTCTATCGTCGTAGTATCATCAAGAACGTACTACCACTTCGCACGGATTGCCGCCTGCGTGAGAGTTCCTGTCGTTGAGGTCAACAGATGATGAAAAGGCCGGGCAAGCAGATTCCGAACTTCGAGGAGATTGAAATCCAGGATTGGATTGAATCTCTCGACTACGTCATTCGCAATAGGGGAGCGCAACGCGCCAACTTTATTCTCGATCAGCTGCGCGCGTACGCGCTGCAGCGAGGCGTTCAGATCCCATTTTCCGCAAATACGCCCTACATCAATACGATCCCGCCGGATCAGCAACCGCTGTATCCCGGTAACGGAGACATTGAGCAGCGCATTCGTAGCCTCGTCCGATGGAACGCTCTGGCGATGGTAGTGCGAGCGAATCGAGAAGAGAGCGGCATCGGGGGGCACATTTCCACCTATGCGTCAGCTGCGACCTTGTATGAGGTCGGATTCAATCACTTCTTTCGCGGCCGGGATGGAGAGCAGGAAGGCGACATCATCTATTTTCAGGGCCACGCATCGCCTGGGATATATGCGCGCGCTTTCCTCGAGGGACGTCTGGACCGAAGGCATCTTGAGAACTTTCGTCGCGAACTGCGGCCCGAGGGTGGTCTTTCCTCTTACCCACATCCCTGGTTGATGCCGCACTTCTGGGAGTTCCCGACAGTTTCGATGGGGTTGAGCCCGATCATGGCAATCTATCAGGCCCGGTTCAACCGTTACCTTGAAGATCGCGGTCTCAAAAAGGAAACCAATGCCAAGGTGTGGGCATTCCTCGGCGATGGAGAAACCGATGAACCGGAAGCTCTCGGAGCGATCACGCTGGCGTCGCGGGAGAAGCTCGACAATCTCATCTTCGTCATAAATTGCAACCTTCAGCGGCTCGATGGCCCCGTTCGCGGGAACGGCAACATTATTCAGGAGCTCGAAGCGGTTTTTCGCGGCGCAGGCTGGAACGTGATCAAGGTTATCTGGGGACGCAGCTGGGATCCGCTCCTTGCTGCCGACCAGGATGGCGTGCTCGTCAAGCGATTGAATGAAGTTGTCGATGGCGAGTGGCAAAAATATTCCACGGAGTCAGGCGCCTATATCCGAGAGCGTCTGTTTGGGACGGATCCCCGGCTGCTCGATATGGTTCGGCAGTTGTCGGACGAACAGATCACGAAGCTTGGCCTCGGCGGCCACGATCCCTTCAAGATCTATGCCGCCTATCACACTGCGGTAAACCATCAGGGCGCGCCTTCGGTCGTTCTTGCACGAACGATCAAGGGTTACGGTCTTGGTGAAGCCGGCGAAGGACGCAATATCACTCATCAGCAGAAGAAGATGAACGAAGAGGAGCTGAGACACTTTCGCGGACGGTTCGGAATCCCGATATCCGATGAGGAGATTGCTGAAGCGCCCTTCTATCGGCCCTCCGACGACAGCATGGAGACAGAGTACATTCGCGAACGTCGTCGCCAACTCGGCGGCTACATGCCGGCTCGCAAAGTTACACCGGTGTACATGCAGCCGCTGGCCGAAGAACTCTTTGAGGAGTTTTACAAGGGTACGGAAGACCGTCCGGTATCCACGACTATGGTCTTTGTCCGTTTGCTTTCGAAATTGCTCCGCGATGAGAAGTTCGGAAAATTCATTGTGCCGATCATCCCTGATGAATCGCGAACCTTTGGAATGGAGCCGCTTTTCCGGCAGATCGGAATTTATTCGCACGTGGGCCAGCTCTATGAACCCGTTGATCGAGAAACGCTGCTCTATTATCGCGAGGCACTTGACGGGCAAATACTCGAGGAGGGCATCACAGAAGCCGGTTCCATGTCGTCCTTTATCGCGGCCGGAACGGCTTACGCGACACACGGTATACCTACAGTGCCGTTCTTCGTTTTTTATTCGATGTTCGGATTCCAGCGCGTTGGCGATTTGATTTGGGCCGCAGCGGACTGCCGAGCGAAAGGATTTCTCGTAGGAGGCACTTCGGGCCGCACCACTCTTGCAGGAGAGGGGTTGCAACATCAGGACGGTCACAGCCACCTCCTGGCTTACCCATTGCCGAATGTGAAAGCCTACGATCCTGCGTTCGCGTTCGAACTCGCCATCATCATCAAAGACGGAATTCGCCGGATGTATGAACAGCGGGAAGAACGGTTTTTCTACATCACCGTCATGAATGAAAACTATCCCCATCCGCCAATGCCGGAAGGCGCCGACGTCGAGGAGGGCATCCTGAGGGGCATGTACAAATTCAGGGCGGCTGAGATCCAGAACTCGCGCCTGCGAGCTCAACTTTTCGGAAGCGGCGCCATCCTGAACGAAGTGCTTCGCGCACAGGAATTGCTGGCGAAGAACTATCAGGTGGCGGCGGATGTGTGGAGCATCACGAGCTATAAGGAACTTCATCAGGATGGCATCGATGTGGAACGTTGGAACCTGATGCATCCTGACGAGCAACCACGTGTGCCCTATGTCAGCCGATGTCTGTCCAATGCGCAGGGTGTTTTTATTGCCGCTTCGGATTACGTGCGAGCGCTGCCGGATTCCATTTCCCGATTCTTTCCGGGACCTTTGCATTCCCTGGGGACGGACGGGTTCGGGCGCAGCGACAGTCGAACGGCACTCCGGGACTTTTTCGAGGTGGACGCGCGATTCATTACGCTGGCAACGCTGGCAGAGTTGCGTCGCGAAGGGAGAATCGAATCCGGTGTCATTCGACAGGCGATGCTCGATCTGAAAATAGATCCGGAGAAAACCAACCCTCTGTTCGCATAAGAGAGAAACCTATGGCAATGGAGATTCGCCTGCCCGCGCTCGGAGAGAACATCGATTCGGCTACCGTGACCAGGATCATGGTGACGGTTGGACAATCCATCACTAAGGATCAACCGGTCCTTGAACTCGACACGGAAAAGGCATCTGTGGATGTTCCGGCCTCTGCTGCGGGAACTGTCGAGGAGATTCGAGTCAAGGAAGGCGATATCATCCACGTTGGCCAGGTTGTCTTGATGCTGGCGGATGGCGCACAGAAACCCGCTGCGGCCCCGTCTTCCGACCAGACGGACCAGAAGGTCGAAAAGAGCCAAAAAGTCGAAAGGGACCAGAAGGCCGAAAAGGACCAGAAGGCCGAAAAGCGAGCCCCTTCACAGGCGCCGACGGAGCAGAACCTGACCATGGAATCCAAGCCACAAACGGCTTCTCCGACGCTACCGCCGGCGTCGTCGTCCGCTGTCGAGGCCCCGGATGAACCCGTTGAGGAGGAGTCAGCTGAAAAAGTTTCCGACACCGCGCAAAAGGGTGCTCCGGCGGCGCCCTCACTGCGCAGGATGGCAAGGGAGCTTGGCATTGACATCAATGCGGTGGTGGGAACAGGGCCCAACGGCTGGATCACGAAGGAAGATGTTCGGAACTACGCACGGTCGATCATCCTGAATGCGACCACCGTGGAGACAGGTCGCCGGACCGTGCAACTGTCGGACTTCTCACGCTGGGGGCCCGTGGAACGCAAGGCGATATCCACCATTCGACGCACGATTGCAGAGCATCTCCATTCCGCCTGGACTTCGATTCCGCACGTCACTTTATTTGCCACCGCGGATATCACAGAGCTGGAGAAGTTCCGGGAGAGTGTCGTCGCGCGAACACAAAGTGGCCAACCGAAGTTGACTGTCACCGCGATTGCCGTAAAGGTCCTCTCGGCGGCCCTGAAAGCGTTCCCCCAGTTCAATACCAGCCTCGACCTTGAACGGGAAGAACTCGTTTACAAGCATTACTGCCACATCGGAATCGCGGTTGATACGGAGCACGGGCTGCTGGTTCCCGTGATTCGTGACGTAGACAGGAAAAGTATCTCGGATCTGTCTGTTGAGTTGGCCTCAGTGGCTGAGAAGGCAAGGAATCGCAAGCTGAGTATGGAAGACATGCAGGGCGGAACGTTTACGGTGACGAATCTCGGAGGCATTGGTGCAACGAACTTTACTCCGATCATCAACAGCCCGGAAGTGGCGATTCTCGGGATTTCGCGTGCAAGTCTACAACCCGTGTTTCGCGATGGGGAGTTCAAGCCACGCCTGACGCTGCCGCTCGCGCTGTCGTTCGATCATCGCGTGGCCGATGGCGCTGACGCGGCACGATTCCTTCGCTGGGTAGCGGAAGCGCTCGAGCAGCCGATCAAACTCGTGTTGTGAGCCCGCTATTGTTTTTCACTGGGACCCTTATCTCGACCGAACTTCGGCGCTTTCGCCGGGCCCGTAACCTGAATGCGGAGAAACGTCCCGGCGCCGTGTTTGGCGAAGAACGGATCCACAGGTTTCAGCAGCCATCGTTTCCATCCGGTCATCGTCTCCGAGACCTTCGCGTCCAGCTTCAGCGTGCCGTGGAAGTCCAGAAGGTCCGAGTCGAGGTCGTAACTTCCTGTAAGGTCGACGCCTGAGCCGGGGACGGCGAACGACAGCGAGTCGAAGGAAATCGTTTCGTCCTCCATCCTGAAGCGGCCGCCCATACCGAGAACCACCTGGTCGATCGCCATGTTTTGCGGTTGTCCCTGACCTCGACGGCTGAGCATATCGATTTGATCCTGGATGGTGGAGCGTAGGAATTTCCCACGCACGATCTCGAACTGCCCATCCAGCCGAAGTTTTTCGCGAACCTTGCCGCTCAGAGGTGGAATTTCAATCTTTGTCTTGAGAGCGATCTCACCTTCCATAAAGGTTTCGCCTTTCATGGCCAGTGTGAGCAGATCCGGAAGCTTCCCGTGAGGCATGTCCACGTCGAGGCTTACCGTTCGGCGCGTGTCCGACTCATGTTTGATGACGCCGCCGCTCGTTGTAAAACTGGTCGTCCCAAGTGTCCCGATGACAGGCTTGAGAATTGTGTTGCCGTTGGTGCCATCGACCAGCACTTCAAATTTGGTTTTGAGCGGAACGATGTTCCCAGCCCGCTTCAACCGAAAGTCGGGAACCGTCGCTTCCCCTCGAGCGGTAATGGAATTGAGGGTTCCCTCGAAACGCCCAGTGGAATCCAAAATTCCAGCGATACCTGAGAAGACGCCGAGGTCTGCGTCGTCGAACTTGTAGTCTCCGGCGAGCTTGGAGTCGCCGGGTTCGCCAGCGACCCACGGGCCAAAAGTGCCCGCACTGAGGATTTCACCGCGTGGTCGTGGATTCGTGAGGGAAGCGCGATACTGCATCGCGACATTCTTGCCGGCCGACTCGAGCCGAACTTGATGCAGAACAAACTGCAGGACGGTCTTTTTGCGATCTCGCGGAAGGATCGTGAATCTGGAGTCGCTGATGACAACCTCGTCGAATATGACGTCGGTTCCGGTGCCGGACGTTTCTTGGTTACGCCCGGCATCAAAATGCGGTCGCTCGCCTTTGGGTGGGATCGTGATCTCCATGCCGTCGATCGCGACCTGCGGAACGCGTCTTGGCGAATCGAGGAGGATTCTCAAATCGATCTCAAAGGTAAACCGCTTCATGACAAACATCGGCGGTATATCGGTGCGGCCTTTATGCCGTACAACGATATTCTCGCCCTCGACACGTGCCCTGGCTGCGTGCATGTCTCCGCGAAGCATCTCCAACAGAGAAATGTTTCGGATCTTCACCCGTAGCGCACCGAAGGTTACATCGCTGTCGAAGCGTTCCTGCAGGTATTGCACGGCCTGTTGGCGAATATACGGCTCAACACGTTTTGAGAGTTGGTGTGCGGCGATAATTAAAGCGATGAGTCCAACGCCTGCGACGGCAACGATGCCAATCAGCCATTTCTTTTTTCTAGCAGTCATAGCCGCTCACGCAGAGACGTGAACTGCAATTCCAGTGCCTGTGCCCGCACCGGGCTATCGATGCAGCAAGCTCATTGGGGCTCAAGATGTTGACTGTTTAAGGAGATCGGTACCGGGCGTGAAACGAGTATTAGAGTGTTTGGGGGGTTGTCTGGTTTTGACACAGAAATGCAGGACTCAGGAACTCGCCCGAACGTACAGCTTTTTCCCTTCGGATGAGACGACTTCCTGCACGGTTCCGCGCGAAGATCCGTCTTTGGCGCGATACC
>DASTBJ010000467.1:0-5348 GCA_035712125.1 Terriglobia bacterium | reverse complement strand
TGATTCACAGTGATATCGCCCGCCGTTACCGTGATCCTCTCGTTGTCGAGATAGTCGATGATGCGATTCTTGATCCGGGTTTCTACGTCAGCGCCATTTGTCACGCCCTGGGTACGGTTGGCGGGTAAAGAGGAAAAACGTGCTCCCTCCCGCGCCGCATTCTGTAGAACCTGATGATCTCGTGCGAGGGATCCCACCTCAATGATTCCCAGCAGCAGGATGCCGAACAGGGGAAGGATGATTGCCAGCTCGACCGCGGCAACACCTCGTTGTTGCCGACGGGATTCCTGGACAAGTCTTCCGAAACTACTCGCTCGTTTCACGGCGCATCATCGATTGGCCCGTCAGGGTAATATTCAGTGCATTAAAGAACCCCGGGACCGTTATCACGGAATACGGTTTTGTCACCGTAACTTGTGTGTATTCCGTTACCACAAGCCCGGTTGCCACAGACATGCTGGCGTCGTAAGAGGTGCAGGTTTCCGCGGCCCCTATTGGGCACATCGTGCTTACCGTTGCTCCTGTAACGGCGGCTGCGTTGAGAAAGATATTGACCCGGTCAATCACTTCGGATTCGCCAGGCAATGTATTGGTTTGGCTAATGGGGGCGATCGCAAAGCGGGCTCCCTCGCGCGCGGCATTCGTTAAGACCTGACGCATGCTCAGAAAGCGGCCTAACTCGATGACACCCAGGATCAGCATGAAGAAGGCGATGATGAAGATCGTCCCCTCAACTACGGTGACGCCTCTTTCCCCCGCCTTCCGGTGAGGTTGCTTGCGAACAATCATACTGAACCCCGAAATTTAAAGGGGGGCGTAACAGGGAAGCCGGCCCCCCTTTATAAACTGGTCATCCGCCTTAGGTTGTGAGGCGTGAAGCCAGCGTCGAGAACACATCCGTTACGGAATTGGCAATTCCCTTACCGAATGCAAGAACGGCGATCGCGACGAGAACGAGCATGACAGCGTATTCCACTGTCGTTACTCCTTTTTGCTGCTTCTTCGCGTCGGTCATGACCTGATTGGACTCCATACTTTTCGTCTCCTTGAAATTGTTTTTCACCATGTTTCGCCGAACACTTAGAAAGACCGGAAATTGCCTAGGAGATTCGTACTTCACTCATCCTGAGCTCCGCGTCCTTCCATCTCCTTCTGTGTATATCGGCTCTCTACCCTTGCGGGTTTAATACATAAGAGCCGCCGAGGCGCATATTAGTACCTCCGGTATAGGACTGAGTATTGAACGATGGTGGGGTGTCGACCTCTTGGGGTCCCCCGAAGGTGCCGACCTAGGCCCAAAATTCGGCGTGAAATACATTTATTCCATGAATATGACGTTTTGAGCGTCAAAAAGCTGCCTCAGGATGGAACTACCCGTAGACATAGGGTATGACGGCGCCAGGGCACCTGCGTCGAGTGCTCGCAATACTTCCTCGCGGAACCATGGCAAAACGCTGTCACTTGATTAAAATGCCTCCTGCCTATGCCTTCCCTGAGAGTGCAACGGTGAATAGCCTCCACACCCGTTCGTGGAGGATCGGGATGGAACAGTTGTGGCTTCTGTTTCCGGTCCTCCTGCTGATCTACAAGGGTTTCATTTTTCCACTGCCCCCATTGGATTTCTGGTGGCATCTGAAAGCGGGCGAAGTCATTGCAACGACACATACCATTCCCAGGGTCGACATCTTTTCCTACACAGCCGACGGGAAGCCCTTCATCCTCCAGAACTGGCTCGGTGAGCTGATTTACTACTGGACCTACCGGGCCGGTGGCTTTCCTCTGCTCGTTTTCCTGGGGACCGTTCTTACCGTGACGAGTTTTGCCTTGATGTACAAGCTTTGTCGCGACGCGACTCCCCATACCCGGATTGTGGCACTGGTCGGGTTCCTTGCCTGTCTCGCCAATTACGGTTTTCTGCGGCCTCAAACCTATTCGTTCCTGCTGTTCTCGGCTTTTTACCTGGTGCTGTCCCGATATCGGGATGGCCGGCGAGACCAGCTCTGGCTGCTGCCTGTACTGATGGCGTTGTGGGTGAACCTGCATGGAGCCTTCCTAATGGGGCTCATCCTCATCGTTCTCTACATGATCTCTGAAGGGTTTCGCCGGCTGCTGAATCCTGATCGTGGTGATGCGCTGTCGACAGCGCAGCTGCGGAAGCTTGTTGCGGTGTTTGTACTCTGTGTTGTGTCGACGCTGCTGAACCCCGAGGGTTTGGCCATCTACGATTACGTGCGAACCGTGCTCGGAGACGCCGGTTCGCAGCAACTCGTGGCAGAGTGGCAGCCGCCCCGCATTGACAAATTCCTGGGAGTGCTGCTTTTTTACTGTCCCTTCCTTCTGGCGATCTTCGTATTCATGCAGGCCCGCGTCAAACCCGACCTTACCGAAATAGTCCTGTTCTTCGCTTTCGCCATTTTCGGCTTGTCCTCTATTCGAAATGCGGCGTGGTTTGGGATTATCACGTTCCCGTTGATCGCCCGTTATCTGCCTCTCATGGACCTCAGCCCTCTTTATCCTCTACGCCGATTTGGCGTCGTCGATCGTCTCTTTCAGTCGGAATCCGTTTCAGCGAGCAATGAGGTGGAATACGGACGGATGAACGCTCTTCTGCTCGTTGCAGCCGTGATTCTCCTCGTCACTCAGTCTCCCTGGCTCAGGCCAGCAATAACCGGCAAATCCCTTCTAGCGGAGCGGACACCGGTGGCCGTGACGGACTTCATTGCGAAAGAGGAAATTACGGGAAGGATCTTCCACCCACAGGAGTTCGGGGACTATCTGATATGGCGGCTCTGGCCTCAACAGAAGACGGTTGTGGATGGCCGCGTCCACCTCTTCAGCCTGGAGTTTCTCAAAGAGTACGAAAAGGCTCTTGAGGACCCATTCGCATCGGACTTTCTCGAACGGTGGAAAATCGATTACCTGCTGTTGAGCAAGTTGCCGGACGGATCCAACGCAAAGACGATCGGATCCATCCGGAGTTCGGACTCCTGGGCGCCGCTCTATGAGGATGAGATTTCCGTGCTTTTCACCCGGCAACCCCGCTAGCGCGGGCGGTTTTGCGCGAGTCCCTGACGGGTGGCGAACAAAGCCAGCTCGACACGATTGGCGACCAGCAGCTTGTCAAAGATCCGCGTCATATAGTGCTTCACGGTGAATTGACTGATCCCGAGAGACTCCGAGATCTCGCGGTTGCCCATACCCTGGACGACAGCTTTCACGATTTCCATTTCCCTGGCTGTCAGGCCGAAGTGGCCGAGTGCGTCAGTTGCAGTTTCCCGCGTACGCAACATCCCGATCAGTTCGGCAATGACTTCGCGCCTTACCCAGATTTCTCCATCCATGACCACGCGGATGCTGCGGAACAGCGTCTCCGAGGCGGAGTATTTCCCAACGACGCCGGATGCGCCGAGGAGGATTGCCGTGAGTTCATCTGCCCGTTGAATGTCGGCGCCAAGGAGAATCGTCCTTGTCCTGATGCCTGGCCCAAGCCTTCGCAGCACATCAAGACCGGTCATATCGCCCAGCTGGAGATCCAGCAACATGATGTCGGGCGAGAGTTCCTTGACGCGGTTGATCGCCTCGGCGCCACTCGCCGCTTCGCCCGCTACAGCAAACTCCGAGTATTCGTCAAATAGCTTGCGCAGGCCTTGCCGGAAGATTGCGTGATCGTCAACGATCAGAACTTGAATAGGACTCATTGTGCCTCTTTAAAGTTAATGTCTGAAACGGGTTCATCATCTTCGATTTTGGGATCGTGATCTCAATTCGCGCTCCGGTCGGCGAGGACTCGATCATGAGGTTGCCATTCAGCGACAGGACCCGTTCCTTGATTACGCGCGGCCCGACGCTGGAAGCGATGAGCTTCTCCAGCGGCCAGATGCCGTGGAAATCAAAACCGATTCCGTCGTCAACCATCACCAGCATCCAGTCGCCATCAAGGCTGCCTACACGCACGGTGAACGTTGTCGCTTTGCTGTGTTTGTAGGCGTTGTTGATGCCTTCCTCTGCGATGCGCGCAATTTCGTGGCAGATTCGCGGAGGCATCAGAACATTGTCGAGGTCCGCAAAAAACCGCGTCACCATGCCGGTGTCTCGCTGGAAACGCTCCAACAGATCCGACAGAAATTCGAGCAGCCGCTCCGGGCGCAGCGCGCGACGTCTGGAGTCGTGCACCATGTTGCGTAACTCCGCTGCTTCGCGCCGAAGGATGCCCTGAACTTCCCCCAGATCTTTCTGCAGATCCGTGTCAAGGCGACGCTTCAGACTCTCCAGACGCAGTTCAACTCCCAGCATCGACTGGATCGTCCCGTCATGAAGCTCCCGCGCCAGCCGCGCTCTCTCTTCCGCCGCGGTCTCACGGCAAGCCCGCAGGCAGAGGTGCGCCGCATGGATCGACCGGGCCGATGTTCCTGCAAACCGCCGAATCGCATCCATGGATGCGCGCGGTGAACGATCGACGTCAGGATCACAAATCACGTACCGCCCTCGCCATTCATCGCCGAGATCGACCACAACCGACATCACAATGCTGTGAGCGCTAAACGATCTCGCAAGTGCGCCGGGCATTTTCGTCCTGCCCAACCTCCGGCCTTCGGTATCAAACGAAAGGAGCTGATCTTTTCTGTCCTGCACCTTGAGAATCCAGTTCTGCGGGGGCATTAACTGCAGATACTCATCCGCAGTCGAGTGATCGAACTCTTCAGAGCTCACCACGGAAGTGCCATCCTTTCGCACCTCGGATTGCCACAGGAACATCCGCCCCGAGGCGGACTCTTCGACCAGAAGCAGGATCAGCGTCGGCGAAATCAATTGAAACAGCTGATCGAAGGTCGTCTGGATGATCTGTGACGGCGTGCCGGAATGCGCTCTCCACGACTCCGGACGCGGATCGGGATCCATAATTCCAAGCGCTTTCTGAATCGCCGCCTTGATTTGATGGGCCACACTCACAATGCGCAGCATATGTGGGCGTGCTGAAGCCTAACAATGGCTCCGAAGTGGAGCCAGCAAAGGGGTAAGCGTGTTTGCTGCCCGGCGCTCCTGAGGCACTCATGCCTGGCCGCGAAGAGCGGGCCGTTTTCGCGCAACGGTTTTCTGCAGCTTGCGAGGTGCGACGCAGGTCATTTCGTCGATCGCTTCGCGACAGTTCGGACACGTCGCCAGTACGGGCAGAATGTAGAGAACCTGATCCCCCTGATAAAATCTGAATTCATTTAATATCTGCCAAAACGGAGTCTTGGCCTCTGAGTCACACCGATCGCATCCCAATATTTCGGATTCCGCCTGAACAACAGCGTTCTGCGAAACCGAAACAATCTTCCTATCCATCCTGGTAGCCGCTCCCTGCA
>DASTBJ010000466.1:0-2711 GCA_035712125.1 Terriglobia bacterium | reverse complement strand
TGACACCTTCCTCGGGGTTGCCCCCCCGCAGGAAGGTGACTCGGGAAGAAATCGGAAATCGGACGAACGGAAAGCTCAAATTTTCGGATTTGAGTTTTCCGTTCGTCCGATTTCAAAATTTCCCCTTCTTCTCTCCCACCTTCTTCCGCTCCCTTCCCCAGAGATGGAATTCTTTCCCCCTATCTTTTGTGTTACGGTGTGCGCGTTCCGGGTATCCCTGATTCTGGAGAAGACCGAATGGACTGGTGGATGTGGTTTGTGCTGGGTTTCGCGCTGTTGATGCTCGAGATGGCCACGCCCGGCGGCTTCTATTTCATATTCTTCGGGGCGAGCGCTTTCCTGGTGGCCATGCTGGACCTCACCGGTATCATCGAATCCGCCTGGATGGAATGGATGCTGTTTTCGATATTTGCTGCAGGCGCGACAACGGTGTTTCGACAACGGGTGCTGAACCGGTTCGGTCCGAGAATGCCCAACGAAGACGTCGACACGTTGATCGGTGAAGTCGCGACCGCTCTGGAAGGCATTCAGCCCGGCGCCATCGGGAAGGCAGAGCTTCGCGGAAGTTCCTGGACCGCTTTCAACGCCGGTAGCAGACAACTGGAGCGTGGCCAGCGTTGCCGCGTGGAACGCGTCGATGGCCTGACGTTATTTATCCGAGCTGCGGAGCCCGGCAGCTCTTCACACTGAGGAATACGCCCTATGGGTTCTGCTCTGATCGTAGCGGTTGTGCTGGCTATCGTTCTTCTGATTGTTCTCTCACGTACAGCAGTGGTCGTGCCCCAGCAAAGCGCGTATATCGTCGAACGTCTCGGCCGGTACAACGGCGTCTTGAACGCAGGCTTCCACGTTCTTGTGCCCTTTATGGATTACATTCGCTACCGGCACTCACTCAAGGAAGACGCGATGGATATTCCCGAACAGATCTGTATCACGCGCGACAACGTACAGGTGGCCGTTGATGGCATTCTCTACCTCAAGGTTCTAAATCCCGAACGCGCGTCCTATGGCATCAGCGACTACCGCTTTGCCATCACGCAACTCGCCCAAACGACATTGCGCAGCGAAGTCGGCAAGATCGAACTCGACCGGACTTTCGAGGAACGCAGCCACATCAACATTGAAGTGGTCACCGAACTCGACAAGGCTAGCGAGCCATGGGGCGTGAAGGTGCTGCGCTACGAGATCAAGAACATCACGCCTCCCAAGGATGTTCTCGCGGCCATGGAAAAACAGATGCGGGCCGAACGCGAGAAGCGCGCGGCGATTCTGAATTCGGAAGGAGTCCGTGAATCCGCCATCAACACTGCCGAAGGAGAGAAGCAACAGGTGATCAAGGCGTCTGAAGCGACACGGCAGCAGCGGATCAACGAAGCCGAAGGTCAGGCCTCCGCGATTTTGGCCGTCGCTCACGCCACTGCCGAAGGTATTCGCCAGCTTGCGTCGGCCATCCAGTCTCCAGGTGGCTCACAGGCTGTACAGCTCCGCGTTGCCGAACAGTACATCAACCAGCTCGGCAATATCGCAAAGGAAGGAAACACGCTCGTCGTGCCTGCGAACCTCACCGATGTCGCTTCGATGCTGGCGCTTGCCATGAATGCCATCAAGCAGGGAACGGTCCCAGGGAGTCCGATTTCTTCTTGAAAAACATCCTGAACTGGCTGCTGGTAATGATTCCGGCCGCAATTGTGCTGGAATTCATAGAGGCCGACCCTCTCTACATCTTTATCGCTTCCGCGATCGCCATCATTCCTCTTGCAGGATGGATGGGCCGGTCCACCGAGTGGATCACCGAACATCTCGGTCCGGGTATCGGCGGACTGATGAATGCAACTTTTGGCAACGCGGCCGAACTCATCATCGCAATCATGGCGCTGCGCGCCGGCCTGCATGACGTCGTTAAGGCGTCGATCACGGGCTCAATCATCGGGAATATCCTGCTGGTGCTTGGTCTTGCGGTCCTGTTCGGCGGAAAGAAGTTCCCCGAACTCCGGTTCAATCGCACAGCCGCGTCGCTTTCATCCACTCTGCTTGCATTGAGCGCGGTTGCACTGATCATGCCTGCCCTATTTCATGCGCTGTCCCTCGGCGCCGGTCAGATACCGGCCGAGCGAACGCTCAGCGTGGAGATCTCGGTTGTGCTCGCTGTGACGTATGTCCTGAGCCTCGTTTTTTCCTTACACACTCAC
Organism: Terriglobia bacterium; assembly: GCA_035712125.1. Classification (GTDB taxonomy): domain Bacteria; phylum Acidobacteriota; class Terriglobia; order 20CM-2-55-15; family 20CM-2-55-15; genus DASTBJ01. The sequence goes on along the minus strand of DASTBJ010000466.1, from coordinate 522 downwards.
AAACACCTCTACGTCGGTGAAGCCTCAGACGGTTCGCAGCACGCCCTCGGTATGCAGCACGTTCCGCTGTGGCGCGCGACGGTGATTCTCGTTATAGCGACAGGTTTTGTTGCGCTGATGAGTGAAATGCTGGTGGGCACCGTCGAGCACGCTGCGGAGCGTCTGGGAATGTCTGATGTCTTCATCGGAGTATTCCTTGTTGCAATTATCGGAAATGCCGCCGAGCACAGCACCGCGATATTGATGGCGATGAAGAACAAGATGGACCTCGCCATGAATATTGCCGTGGGCTCGAGTATTCAGGTTGCGCTCCTGGTCGCCCCGCTGCTCGTATTCGTCAGCTATGCCTTTGGCAATCCGCTGGACCTTGTTTTCACGACCTTTGAGATTGCGGCTGTGGCGCTGTCTGCCGCAATCGTCAACCTGATCGCTCTCGACGGTGAAGCCAATTGGATGGAGGGAGTCCTGCTTCTTGCGGTGTATGGGATTCTTGGGATGGCGTTTTACGCATTGCCCACCTAG
>DASTBJ010000465.1:0-23058 GCA_035712125.1 Terriglobia bacterium | reverse complement strand
AAGACGAATGCCCCGCCTCCATCTCCTGCTTGAATCGCCGCCTTGAACTTGTACTTCTTCACATTAGGGCTCCATCAGACAAGTTTCTCTTCGGGATGATGCCAGATGGGTAGTGAGCATACCATTGACTCGGTCCCTGGGCGTCCGACAACAATACAGCGTTGACGCAGTTATTCCGTGACTGCACCCGGCGACACTCTCTAAGATCGACGCGATTACACTTCTTAAAAGGGGGTTCCGTGGAACAACACGTCAAGATCCTTGCGGTATTGAACATTATCCTTGGAGGATTAGGAGTCGTCGTCGCACTTCTTGTTCTGGTCCTCTTCGGCGGGCTCGCCGGCGTCGCCGGCTCAGACCCGAATCCGGATGCGCAAGGTGGCGCAGCCATCCTGGGATTGATAGGGGGAGTCGGGTTCATCCTTATCGCCATCATCTCCATTCCATGCGTGATTGCAGGCTTCGGTTTGCTGAAGTTTCGATCATGGGCGCAAATTCTTACCATTGTTCTCTCGGTCCTGGGTCTGTTGAACTTTCCGTTTGGTACAGCGCTCGGAATTTATGGATTGTGGGTCCTGCTGAACAAGGAAACAAAACCCCTGTTCCATACGCAAACCAGCGTGGTTTAGGAGTGTCATTGGATCACACGTTGACGGATGCGGAAGTTCGCGTATTGGGTTCACTCATTGAAAAGGAGATCACGACACCGGACTACTATCCCCTCTCGCTGAACGCGCTGGTTGCGGCGTGCAATCAATCTTCGAACCGGAATCCCGTCGTGCGTTTTGATGAAGAGACGGTTGTTCATGCCGCCGATACCCTGCGTGAAAGAAAGCTCGTTCACCTGGTATCGCGCAGTGAATCGCGTGTGAACAAGTACCGTCACGTGTTGTACGAGGCGATGAACATGGGACGGCCCGACATCGCCATCATGTGTGTGTTGATGCTTCGCGGGCCGCAGACTGTCGGCGAGATACGCACACGGACCAATCGACTTTATGACTTTACGAGTCTCGAGCAGGTGGAAACGACGCTTGGCGGGTTGATGGATACGACCCCTCCTCTTGTTGCGCGTCTGGCGCGACAGACAGGCCAAAAGGAAGTGCGGTACGCGCATCTGCTGTCAGGAGAAATCCAATTTACCGAACCCGAGCCGGAATTAGACCGCATGGGCAAGCTGGAAAAGGAAGTCGAGGACCTGAAGCGACAGTTCGAGGAGTTCAGAAAGCAGTTTGAGTGATCACGTAATGAGGGACAAATTTCTGCGTCGGTTGTGCCGGAAAACGCATTAACATCTCGCAGAACAGGGGAGGTTCAAATGCGGATCGTTCTTGGAATATTGCTGCTTGTTTCCATTTCGGTTCTTTCCGTCGCCACACCTCAACTCGGAACGCTTCGTCAACCGAGTTGGGCTTTCCAGGTGATCGATCCTGTGCAGCCACCTGCCGCTGAAGAATCCGGTCCCGTCAGAATACCGGGCAGCAGCATGACGTATACGCGCGCGGATATTGAGAACCTATCCGCACCCCCGGACTGGTTTCCCGAAGAAAATGCGCCAAAGCCGGCCATCGTGCTGCGCGGCCGCGGGGCCGTACTCGCCTGCGGTGCGTGTCACCTGATGTCAGGCCTCGGCCACCCGGAGTCGGCGGACCTGACCGGGCTCAAGGCCTCCTATATCATCCAGCAGCTTGTCGACTTCAAGACCGGCGCGCGAAAAGATATGTCGCGCATGAATGGAATTGCTGCGGCGATGACGGACGACGAGATGAAGCAATCTGCGGAATGGTTTGCCGCACGGAAGCCCGCTCCGTGGAATCGCGTCGTGGAGGCGGCAACAGTACCCAAGACCTACATCGGCCCGGGACGTATGCGTTACCCACACCCGGATAAGACGACGGAGGCTATCGGGAACCGCATCATTACGCTGCCTGAAGATCCGGCCAGGGCACGAAACCGCGATCCGAAATCGGGATTTATCGCCAATGTTCCGCCAGGCAGTATCGCAAGAGGAAAGGCGCTGGTGGAGACTGGCGGGAACGGCAAAACCATCGCGTGCACCATCTGCCATGGCGACAACCTGAAGGGATTGGCTGATGTGCCCCGACTTGCTGGAGTCCACTCCATCTATATCGCGCGGCAACTCTACCTTTTTAAGAACGGTGAGCGGAACGGCGTTGACGCTCAGCTGATGAAGAAGCCCGTTGCCCAGCTGACCGACGACGACATCATCGCCATTTCGGCGTATCTGGGGTCGCTCGCCCCATAGCTTCGATCTAAACCTGAATTTGAGCCATACCGGCACCTTTGTTCTACGAAGGATGCCCATTCGTGTCATTCGCGGGGTGCCTTTACAGGACTAGAATCCCGGATGTCTGCATGATGCGGATCGGAATGCTTGAGCGAAGCTACGGGTTGCAGGAAAGCAACCCTGCGCTGTAATTCCCTCGAATCGCCTCACCGAAATCCCATTCCAGCGCACCGTGGACAGGAGTGTCGAAGCATGGAACGCGCCGTCACCAGAGTGTTGTGTTTTGGTTTGTTGTTGATGATGGTCTTTGGGCCAGGGATGGACAGCCGCGCTGAGGGCGCAACAACCACGCTGATCGTAAAAATGATCCAGGGCGTCAGCCCCGCGGATGCGGAGGCCACGATTATCCGACATGGCGGCACCCTCAAGTCATCCATTGCACCCCTCCGGATGTACGTAGCCGAGGTTCCCGTCGAGGCAACGGAAACGATCATCACCAACCTGCAAAAGGATCCTAACGTCGAGCGCGTGGAAATCGAGCAGTCGCGGAAGGTCTCCGCTGTACCTACGGACGCTCTGTATTCGACTCAATGGTCGCTTTCGAAAATCAAGTGGGACGAAGTCTACGGTAACGTTTCGCCAATCGCGCAGGTGGACATTGCGGTACTCGACACGGGCATTGATGCGTCCCATCCGGATCTCATCGGCGCGATTGGGCCCGGGACGTCCTTTGTGGACAGCAGCCAGGGACGCACCGATCTGAACGGCCATGGCACGTGGGTGTCGGGTATTGTCGCAGGCCGGACCAACAACTTCGATGGTATCGCCGGTGTGGCGTACTCCAATGTGCAGATCCTTCCTGTGAAAGTGCTCAACGCCGCCGGCGAAGGACAGGATAGCGACATCATCTCCGGAATCATGTGGGCTGTCGATCGTCGCGCGTCGGTCATTCTCATGGCGTTCAGCAATCCTGGATTCAGCCAGAACCTGCAGGACGCGATTGACTACGCATGGTCCGAGGGCATCGTGCTGGTCGCTGCCTCAGGCAATGACAATTCGAGTGCGCCGGCATTTCCCGCCGGCGATAAAAGCGTGATTGGCGTTTCGGCCACGGACGAAAACGATCTTTTCGCAACGGGCAGCAATTATGGTCCCGCTGTGTTCATGGCCGCGCCCGGCACAAACATCGTCAGCACATACAAGGATGGCGGATACATCACATGGAGCGGAACGTCGGCTTCGGCTGCGCTAGTGGCCGGAGCGGCAGCATTCATGCGAGCGGTGGATCCGTCGTTGACCAACGGCGCTGTTGTTGGACGGCTTGCGAGAAATGCAGATCCCGCCGGATTGCAGTCGGAAACTGGAAACGGACGACTGCAGATCGCGCGAGCGCTTGCGGACACCGCAACGGATGAAGTGCGTCCGATGGGCGCGCCTCCGGTCGGGGATGGCGGACCCTTTGTGGGGCCGTATCGAGCGGCGGCAAGAAACTTTGACGTAAGTTTCGCGGGGACCGGCACGGGATCCGTGACGATCAGCGTGAGTGCGACGGGTCAGGACGCCACCAATACCCTCACGCTTAATGGTTGTGCCGGTAGCGGCGACGGCACGTCCTCAGTGACGATCAGCGCAACCTGCGCCAGCCTGCACAGTGGAAACGGTAACGACGCAACCTTGATATTCACTGCAAGCCCTAGTGCCGGGTCGACGTTTTCGGGCTGGAGCGGCGCCAGTGCGCTAAATTCTTCGACGTGTTCAGGCACGACCAACCCGTGCAGCGCTGTTCTGGGTCCCAATGCCCGTTTGACCGTTAACTTCAATGCCAATACCGCACCGACAGCGGCCAGCGGCGCAGTCAGCACTGCAGAAGACACGCCGCTTCTCATCACGCTGAGCGGCACCGACACGTCCCCTGCCTCACTCGCGTTCTCGCTCGTGTCCGGCCCAGGCGCTGGTGCCGGCAGCCTCAGTGCGATTGGAACACCGTCCTGCTCCGCGGGCACCTGCACCGCGGATGTCACGTTCACGCCTACGGCGAACTACAGCGGGCCCACCAGTTTTACATTCAAGACAAACGACGGATTCCTGGATTCGACCACCGCGACGATCAGCATTACCGTCAATCCAGTAAACGATGCGCCAGTCGCAAGCAACGGTTCATTTACTAATGCGGAAGATGGTGGAGCAGTCGCTATTGATCTTGGCGCGCTGGTCAGCGATCTCGAGACGTCGGACTCGAATCTCACCTACAACATTGTGACGCCACCGGCGAGCGGGGCGCTGTCAGGGACAGGCGCCAACAAGACCTTCACGCCCGCTGCAAACTTCAACGGCCAGGTATTATTCACCTACAGCGTGACGGATCGCGGCGATCCGGATGCGTGTTCGGGCGGGCTTCCGGCCTGCGCAGCAGCACTCACCAGCAACAACGCAACGGTGACCATCACGATCACGCCGGTCAACGATACGCCCGTCGCGAACAACGTCTCCTTTGACGGTGCTGAGGATGGCGGCGCGGTGTCCATCGACCTTGCCCCGGCGGTAAGCGATCAGGAGACCGCCGATGCCAGTCTGACCTACAACATCGTGACTCCGCCATCGACCGGAACGCTGACGGGAACGGGACCGAACTTTAGCTTCACTCCAGCGGCCAATTTCAACGGGCTGGTAACGTTTACCTACAGCGTGACCGACCGGGGAGATCCAGACAATTGCACGCCGGGTGCCGGCTGTGCAGCCGCCGCGACGAGTAATACGGCAACAGTGACGATCGCGATCTCTCCGGTGAACGATGCGCCTACGGCTGCGAACGAGTCGTTCACGGGTGCGGAAGACGGCGGAGCGGTCGCGATTGACCTCGGGGCGCTGGTCGCCGATCTGGAAACAGCAGATGGCAATCTGACCTACAACATCCTGACGTCTCCAGCGAGCGGAACGCTGTCCGGGATCGGACCGAATAAGACCTTTACGCCTCCCGCAAACTTTAACGGACAGGTGACGTTCACCTACAGCGTGACAGATGGTGGCGATCCCGATGCATGCTCCGGAGGACTGCCGGATTGCGCGGACGCGCTGACCAGCAACACGGCGACGGTGACCATCACCATTACGCCGGTGAATGACCGTCCGACAGCAAGCGATTCTTCGGCCAGTATCGCGGAAGACAACGCCGCGGGCATCGGTTTCGACCTCAGCACGTTGGTCGACGATGTCGAGACCGACAACGCGTTTCTGACTTACCAGATTGTTGCCGGCCCGACTGCCGCACAAGGGACACTGACCGGCTCCGGATCGAGCCGGACATTTACTCCGGCGGCCAACTTCAACGGGACGGTGTTGATTACCTACAACGTGACGGACCGTGGCGATCCGGACAATTGCACGCCAGGCGCCGGCTGCGCGGCGGCTCAGACGAGCGAAACGAAGACGATCACCATCACGGTGACGCCGGTGAACGATGCGCCTACCGCTGCGGATGCATCCTTCACGGGTGCGGAAGACGGCGGAGCGGTCGCGATTGACCTCGGGGCGCTGGTCGACGATCTGGAAACAGCAGATGGCAATCTGACCTACAACATCCTGACGTCTCCAGCGAGCGGAACGCTGTCCGGGATCGGACCGAATAGGACCTTTACGCCTCCCGCAAACTTTAACGGACAGGTGACGTTTACCTACAGCGTGACAGATGGTGGCGATCCCGATGCATGCTCCGGAGGACTGCCGGATTGCGCGGACGCGCTGACCAGCAACACGGCGACGGTGACGATCACGATCACGCCGGTGAACGACCGCCCGACTGCGAGCGACTCTTCGGCAACGGTTGCTGAAGACAATGCCGCTGGTGTCGGCTTCGACCTCAGCACGTTGGTTGACGATGTCGAGAGCGACAACGCGTTTCTGACTTACCAGATTGTTGCCGGCCCGACTGCCGCACAAGGGACACTGACCGGCTCCGGATCGAGCCGGACATTTACTCCGGCGGCCAACTTCAATGGGACGGTGTTGATTACCTACAACGTGACGGACCGTGGCGATCCGGACAATTGCACGCCAGGCGCCGGCTGCGCGGCGGCTCAGACGAGCGAGACGAAGACAATCACGATTACGGTGACGCCGGTCAACGATATTCCAGCCGCAAATGACGGCGAGTTTACCGGAGACGAGGATACCGACATTGCCATCAATCTTGCCGGCCTCGTTGCCGATCTTGAGACCGCCGACGGGAACCTGACCTACAGTATCGAGAGTGGGCCGACAGGCGGAACGCTGACACCCGGAGCAACACCGGGTACATATACCTATCGGGGCGCGGAAAACTTCTTCGGTGACGTTACCTTTACCTACAAAGTCACCGATCGAGGCGACCCCGACAATTGTGGCGGTGTGAGCTCGACGTGCGCGTCGACCGCGAACAGCGCCACAAAGACGATCACCATCCATGTATCGGCGGTCAATGACGCCGCGCTTGTCCTGGATTCGGGCGACGCCAGCGCTCAGTACAGTGACACTCCGGCTCCAACAGTGACCATCACCGCTACAGATGTGGACACCCCGGGTTCGGCACTCACACTGACCAGCATTCAGGTCGATGGCGGTGGCGCTTCCGGGTTGACGGCCACGGTCAGCACCACGGGCGACAACTCCCGCACCTGGACGATTGGTGGGCGTGCTCTGCTTGCCCCAGGAGCCCACACGGTTCGCGTGAACATCTCCGATGGACTCATCAATTCCTATGTCGAATGGACATTGACGGTCACCAAAGAAGACGCAGGGGTGAATTATTCCGGCGTCATCTTCTTCTCCACCTCCAGTGTCAGCGCGAGCACAGGTACAGCAACACTCACGGCGACGGTGACCGATGACAACGACGGGGCGGCAATCCGAGGAGATATTCGGAAAGCAAAGGTGACGTTCATGAATCGCGACACCAATCTCCCGTTTGCCGGCTGCGTGGAATTGCCCGTCGGACTGGTGAATCCGGCGAACTTGACGGTAGGAACGGCGACATGCCAAACGATCCTGTCAACGGGCATCCAGGAGTCGACGACCTACACGGTCGGGATCCTGGTGGACGACCACTACACTCGCAATGTTGGCGCCGATAACGAATTGGTGACCATCTACAAACCTATCGGCACCTATTTCATTACGGGTGGCGGCTACTTGTCTTTGTCCAGTTCGGCCGGGCAATTAGCCGGCGACGTCTACTCGAAGAACAACTTCGGTTTCAACGTGAAGTACAACAAGACGGGAAAGAACCTCCAGGGAAACTTCAACTCCATCGTTCGCAGTGATGGCCGCGTTTACCAGATCAAGGCAACCTCGATGGAAACGCTGAATGTAAATCAGGCTGCGGGCTGCCCGAGCGCCACGGCCTCGGCACCCTGCACGGCGGTGTTCACGAGCAAGGCGAACATGACCGATATCACCGATCCCCTGCGTCCTGTCCCGGTGGCGGGCAATCTGATATTGCAGGTGACCATGACCGACAAAGGCCAGCCCGGCAACGCGGACTCGATCGGCATCTCCGTCTTTAATCAAAACGGAGGTCTGCTGTTTTCGAGCAGTTGGAACGGAGTTCAGACCGTCGAGCAATTCCTGTCAGGCGGGAATCAGGTCGTGCACTAGTCGCTAGGAGAAAAGGGATCCGGTCGAGCTTAAAAGCGCGGATCCCGTCCCCCATACTTTTCAAGATCCTTCAGATCGAAGGGCCCGTGGCCAGGGTTTTTTCGGAACCCTCTGTAGATGGCATGGCAGGCGTAGCAGACCGTGACGTCGCCGACCAGGGAGTAAATCAGGAAATCGACTGCGGCGCTGCCGAAGAGGGCAAGCATGCCGTAAATCGGCTGGCTCCTGGCAAGGAAGTAGACCGCAATAACACTGCCCACGACGACGATACCCACGCCCAGGCCTCGATTGAAGTCTTTTTGCACGTAAAGCGTGTCGTGTCCACAGGATACGCAGTTACGGACGTAATTTTCTTTCTCGATGGTGGGATCCATTCGGAGAGGAACAGGTTTCTGGCAGCCGGGACAGATAACCCCTTCCCGGACAGCAGTTGGGGGAAAGGCAATTTCCCTGTTGCACTCGCGACACCCTAGTATAATTTGCCCCATGAAACCCTTGATTCTGATACTTCTGGCTGCAACGTACGCTGCCGCGCAAAACCCGACGATTGCCGATATCGCACGGCAGGAGCGTGCCCGGCGTGCCCAGAGCACAGGCGCCAAAGTTTACACGATTAAAGCGGCGCCGCCCGCCACCACAGAGACACCCGCGGGCGCTGGTGCCCCGCCGGCGCCCGGTACGGCTCCAGCAGGGCCGGCAACAGGCGGTCCGCCTGCAAATCCGGTGGCGGGTCCGGCTGCGCCGACCGCCGACGCCACGACGGAAGTCGCCGGCGCCGATCCGGTAAAGCAATGGCTCGAGGACATGGAGAAACTACGTGCGCGCATTCGGCAGCTCGTGGATCAGGAAACGTCTACTCAGCTGGAGATCAATACCATCACGAACCGGGTTTATGCTCCCGTAACGTCCGTTCCTGAACGTGAGCGTGCGCAAGCCGAATTGGGAGTCGTCCAAAACAGGTTGGTCAGTATTCGCGAAGAGCTGGCCAGGGCACGGGTCGAACTTCAGGTGCGCGAGCAGGACGGTCCGCCGAAAAAGTAAACCGCAAGAGGGTGGGCGAAGGGGTTCGAACCCTCGGCCACTGGAGCCACAATCCAGCGCTCTACCAGCTGAGCTACGCCCACCGTAACGAAGACAACAAGTATACCGCATCGAGAAAATGGGGACCGAAGGCTAATTCGCCTCGCGAATTAGCTCTCTGTCCCCATTTTCCATCTGAGATCATTTCTCTCATGCTCGGATCCTTCCTGCTGTCGATTCCTGAGCGCGTGTTGCGGTCCGCAACGGCGCTCGCCGCAGGTTTGTTGCGTGAAATCGGTGAAGTCACCATTCCGCAGACTCTCCGGCGCAGCGTGCTGTACACGAACCTGGTCGATGCGACGTTGAAGTTTCTGATCGAACAGGTCGGTGGTGTGAAGGGCGTTTATCCTTCGGAGGAAAAGCTCGCTGAAGACTTCCTGATGCGACGGACGGCCGGAAACGGCATCGAGTTGATCGGCATCCTCGCTTTTCGAGCCTCTCCAGTTTGGGTCTTGGCGGCGCTTGCCGATGTGTCGGGGGGTGGACGGTATTTGATCCGGGAGATTTCAGGCGCGCTCAAGGAAGAGGGATTACTCGATCGCCAAACGGAATTCGCGACCGTTGATCAAATGCTGGACGGCCTCGAGGCATCCACCGGTCGCCTCGCGTCCACCATCAACGCGCCTCCGCTCGATGTGAAGGCATTACGGCAGGAATGGAACGCGCTGAAAAACGATCTCGTTCGAATTCCACCAAAAGACCTCCCGCCGCTGGACACGTTGCGTGACCTCTGGTCGGAGATCAAAGCCGAAGCGGGTATGCAGAAGCGGACGGTATTTGAAGTCTCTTCGCTGATGGCGATGTCCGCGATCGCCGAAATTCCGCAAAAGGCGCGTTGGCTCTCCGCGTCGACGCGACTCGCGGTCGGCAAGACGGGTTCCATCGTGGCTGGCATACTGCTCGATCACTACCGAATCACGTTAGGCCAAATTCGCGAAACCGGCTACGTGCGCTACGCCGTCCGGCAGTTTCGCCCGTATTTATACGGCGCGATCGTTCAGTTCTCTCCAAAACGTCGCACCCTCACGGAACGGCTGTTAAACAGAAAGAAGAAATTGGGGACAGAGAGCTAATTCGCGTGGCTTACACCGGCCTGGCAGTAACAACCATCATTAAGAAATTCGCAGCAGCAGCGATGCATGAACCAACCCGGATTTTCCACTTTTTGGTAGATTCTTGCTGATACAGATAACCCGACATCGGACCAGTAGGCCGCTCATCTGATGGTGGGTTTGAAAGCATACTTGCCAGGCCAAATGTCATCATGAACGGCGGTGCCATAAAGATTGCCAGCCACACTGGACTGACCCTGCCATGGAGAAACGCATCATCGAAAATGTACGGGTGCGAAAAGTGAACCCCCCAGAGCGCTAACATACCTATTGCTCCCGCACAAGCGACGAGAAGGTGATAGCGTGTTCGCTTGTTGTTCTCAAGAACGTGAACAACCTCGGAGATGGTTGATAAACCCTTTGGTCGGCCCATGTGCGCGGTCAGTGTCGTTCGAACATGTGGTTCTGCAATCGGTGTAACGGGTTGACTGTCCCTTTTCGTACCAGCAACGCAATTGCCCCGCAGCGCCTGACCCCGATTTACATCAGCTCGGCCATGATCTTCTGAAGATCTTCGGGGCTGGGTTGAACCCGGCTTTGCGGCAGCGTGGCGAGTGGCTCATCGACCATGTTCAGCTGGGTCAGGAAGTCCGGCTTCTCTTCGTTCACATAGATCAATCCGGTGAAAAACTCGCCGGAATCGTAGCTGCGACGCAGGATATTCAATGCTTCGGTCTTGTTCGTCGGATCGAAGTCCACGTCAGCTTTGCGCAGGCGAATGCGTGAGCCATCGTGCATCTCGACTTCCTTAACTTCGCCTTCCTTGTAGTCGACCGTGATCTGTTCGAAGAACGGCACGAACGAAATCTCGTGAAGCAGTTCCTCGTGATCCTTTGCGAACTTGTAGCTTTTGGTCGAACCTTCATGATTGTTGAAGGTCACACAGGGGCTGATGACGTCGAACATTGCGGTTCCACGATGGGCGAGGGCGGCCTTCAATAGCGCGACCAGCTGTTTGGGATCACCGGCGAACGAACGGCACACGAAGCTGCAGCCGAGCTCAATTGCCATGGCGCACATGTCGATGGCCGGAAGGTCGTTGAGCGCTCCGCCCTTGGCCTTCGAGCCATAGTCTGCGGTGGCTGAAAACTGGCCCTTGGTCAGGCCATAGACGCCGTTATTCTCGACGATATAAATCATCGGAATATTCCGCCGAAGCAGGTGGACGAACTGCCCCATGCCGATGGATGCCGTGTCGCCGTCGCCGCTGACGCCAATGGAAACCAGCGTCCGATTCGCGAGCATGACCCCGCTGGCGAGCGCCGGCATACGTCCGTGCACTCCGTTGAGTCCATGGGCCTGGCTCAGAAAGTATGCCGGGGTCTTGCTGGAGCATCCGATGCCGCTCAGTTTTGCGACGCGGCGCGGATCCACGCCGTATTCATAGAAAGCCTTGATGATCTGCGAGGTGATGGCGTCATGACCGCATCCCGCGCAGAGTGTGGAGTCGCCGCCCTTATAATCCGCGATCGACAAACCTATACGGTTGACGTTCTTCGGTTGTGCGGGTGGTTGCATCGTCGTGGACATTTACTTCTGTTCTCCCTTCTCAGCGGCAACTAAGGCATCGGTGACGAATCGAGCATCGATAGGCAGTCCGCTGTAGTGCAGAATGCTTCGTATCTTTGCGCCTAACTCCGGCGAAAGCTCCAGTTTGATCAGCGCCGCCATCTGCGCATCGCGGTTCTGCTCGACCACGTACACCCGGTCATGCTTCTCGAAAAACTCGACAAGGTGTTTGGTGAACGGAACGGCGCGCAGACGGTAATAGCTGACCGACATGCCGTACTCCTTCTGAAGTTGATCCTCAGATTCAATGATGGCCCAGTGGGTCGTTCCGAATGCGAGGAAGCCGATTTTCGCGTCCGGCTTGTACTCGACCTCCGGCTGCGGTACTGCCCCCCGGGCAGTCTCGTACTTCTTCGCGAGACGGTCCATGTTGTTCTTGTAATCGTCCGGCCGCTCGCTGTAGAGCGCCTTCTCATTGTGACCGCTGCCGCGCGTGAAGTAGGCCGCTGCCGGATGATCAGTCCCGGGCAGAGTGCGATAGCCAATGCCGTCTCCGTCAACATCCGCATAGCGCTTGAAACTTCCGAGCCTCTTGAGATCCTCGGCCGTCAGCACTTTCCCTCGGTCGAACTTTCGGGTGGGATACTTGAACGTGTCCGACATCCAGTTGTTCATGCCGAGATCCAGATCGCTCATGACGAATACCGGAGTCTGGAACCGCTCCGTCAGATCAAAGGCGTCGACTGCCATGTCGAAACATTCCGAAACACTGCAGGGCAGCAGGACGATGTGTTTAGTATCACCGTGCGAGCAGTGGACCATCGCGAGGATGTCCGACTGCTGGGTGCGCGTCGGCAAACCGGTGCTGGGACCGACTCTGGTGATGTCGAAAATCACAACGGGAATCTCCGCGTAATAAGCCAGGCCGATGAATTCATTCATCAGGGAGATGCCCGGGCCAGCCGTTGACGTCATCGAGCGCGCGCCCGCCCATCCCGCGCCAATGGCCATACCGACCGCGGCGAGCTCGTCCTCGGCCTGAACAATGGCATAGGTGGCCTTGCCGTTCTCTTCATGGCGATAATCCCGCATGTAGTCCGCGAGCGTCTCGCACAGGCTTGACGACGGTGTGATGGGGTACCAGGTTGCGACAGTAATGCCCGCAAACATACAGCCCAGGGCTGCGGCGGAATTGCCGTCGATGATGATTTTGCCTTTGGTCGCATCCATCCGCTCGCATCGGTAGGGAGCCAAGCCGCGATCCAGGTTCTCCGCCGCGTACTTGCGTCCCACTTCGAGCGCCTGGTTGTTGAGCGCAATGGCCTTGGCCTTGCCTTTGAACTGCTTCGTCAGCGCGACATCCATTTCCGCCGGGTCGATGTCCATCAATTCGCCGACCACTCCTACGTAAATCATGTTGGCGAGAAGCTTGCGCAGGCGCGCATCGGTCGTGATACCGGCAGCCAGCTTCGCAAAGGGGATCGGAAAGAAGTGAAGATCCTTTCGCAGCTGTTTCAAATTGAGGGTTTCTTCGTAGACCACCACACGGTCGGGCTCCAACGACATCACGTCTTCGCGCGCGGTGTCGGCATTCATGGCTACGAGAAAATCAATTTCTTTGCGGCGGGCGATCCATCCGGCCTTGTTGGCCCGGATCGTAAACCAGGTCGGGAGGCCAGCGATATTGGAAGGAAAGAGGTTCTTGCCACTAACCGGAATCCCCATCTGAAAGATCGATCGCATGAGGACGGTGTTGGAAGACTGGCTTCCGGATCCGTTGACTGTGGCTACCTGAATGCTGAAATCGTTTATTATCAGGTCCTTCGTATCGCTTCGCTGGTCCTCCTCCAATACAGCTTGGGGAGACTGATCTGACACGTTACGGCTTCTCCTTTGGTTCTTCAGTATTAGTTCGCCTAATTCATTGCTCTAGTCCAATGACTTCAGCTACTTCCGAACGGCGAACAACAGCTTTTTAATATAACAAAAGGGCGAGTTCGTGGAGGAGTTTTTCTGGGAACCCAGTCCCGGGAATTTTGGAATCAGACAGATTCTGTATTTTGTTTCTTCAGGCCAGCTTCGCTTCACTCTTCTTCGGAAGCGGCTGCGTCCGAAGAACCATGGCGACTACGGCCGCCACAAGGGCCAGAACAGCACATCCATAGAACACCGACTCCCAGCTCCAACCTGCCCGCTCGACAAGCCTTGTTCCGATATACGCGCCCAGTGACGCCGCTACTCCCTTAGCCGTATAGAGGAAGCTGTAATTTGACGTGGCGTGCTTGCCCCCGAAGTAGTCCCCGAGCGTTGACGGGAAAAGGGAATAGATCTGTCCCCACGTGAAGAACACGCAAACCAGCGCGAAGGCGAACAGCGCCGGGGAGTTACGGCCCAGCGCGGCAACAGCGACAAGGCTGAGGGCCTGGAGGATGAACGTCAGCACCATCGTGTTTTCCCGTCCCACACGGTCGGAAAACAGTCCCCAGATGATGCGAGCCGCTCCGTTGGCCAGAGGTCCAACGGTGGCGATCGTGGCCACGATGCCCATCATTCCCCAGTCTCTTGCGATGGATGCCTGATTTGCTGTCAGGTAGAGACCTCCGGTGGCCACAGTCACGAACATGACGTACAGGATGTAGAAGTGTGGCCGCGCCAGCATTTCGCCGGTGTTGAAGCTTTCCGTATTCCGTCGGGACTTGCCTGCCGCTCCGGCAGCCGGTTTAGGTGCGACAAAACTTGCGTCCGGATGGCGAAGGAACTGAGCGACGAGGGTAATGATCAGGCCCTGCAGAACACCCGTCACCATGAATGTCGTCTCGTAACCGTAGGTGGGAATCAGGTGCTTCTGGATGATGAGGTTGAAAATGCCGCTGCCGCCGCCAAAGCCTGCGGCAATCAGCCCGGCTGCAAACCCCCGTCGTGCCGGGTACCACTTCAGGGCGGAACCCACACAGCCGCTGTAAACAAACGCGGCGCCGACGCCGGCCAGTGCGTAGAAGATGTTCAGCTCGGTCAACGTATCGGCTTGACCCATCATGCTCCAGCCCACGCCGCACAGGATGCCGGCGATGGTGATGAGAAACCGCGGTCCCATGCGATCCATCAGCCAGCCATCCAGAGGCTGGACAAAGGTCTGGAGCAGTATGAAAAGAGCAAACGCCGCCTGCACCTCCGTCCGTTGCCACATGTGGGCAGCGCGCATGGGCTCAACAAAGAGCGTCCATGCATATTGCAGATTCGCGATCATGATCATCGCGATCAGCGATGCGGTCAGTTGAAACCACGGCTTTCTCATTGCGTTGCTCTCCGGAGTTTGTCGAGGAGTTTGGTGCACGCATAGACAGCCCGGGTGTGGGGCATCGCCACTCCCAGACGGTCGCCCATTTCCAGAACGGCGCCGACGATGGCCTCGAGTTCAATGGGTCTTCCCGCTTCGAGATCCTGAAGCATGGAAGTCTTATGTTCACCGATCTTTGCTGCGCCTTCCATGCGACGTTCGATAGTGACCGGCATCTCTATGCCTATCTTTGTAGCCACCGCCGTTGCTTCCATCATGATGTTCTTCACAAGATCGGCAACGTCAGGATCGCGGACCATTCCCACCAGTGTTGCGCCGGTGAGTGCGCTGATAGGATTGAACGAGAGGTTACCGAGAATCTTGACCCATATTTCCTCTCGGATGCGTGTGGTGATAGGAGCTTTGAATCCGGCGCCGATCAACGCGTCCGCCAGGACGCGGATGCGGTCGGAACGGGAGCAATCGGGCTCGCCGAGACTGATGCGGTTGCCGTCGATGTGTTTAACGACGCCCGGTTCGCTGATTTCCGTCGAGAAGTAGACGATGGACCCGATGACGCGGTCGGCTGGAATATTGGCAGCGATCACCCCGCCGGGGTCGATGCGTTCCAGTTGTGTACCCGCCAGTTCACCTTCGAGTTTCTGGAAATACCACCATGGGACGCCGTTCTGCGAGCTCACAAACGTGGTTTGAGGACCGATGAGCATGCCCAGCTTCGGAGCAAGATCCGTGAGGCTGTGGGCCTTGACGCCCAGAAACACAAAATCGGCGGTGCCGGCCCTTGTGAGATCGTCGACGACGACCGGCCGGACAACGAAGTCTTCTTCTGCGCTCTGGACACGTACTCCGTTTTCATTCATCGCGCGGAAGTGTGGTCCTCGAGCGAAGAGGATCACTTCCTGGCCCTTCTGCGCCATCTTTGCGCCGACGTAGGCGCCGATAGCTCCGGCGCCCGCGATGACAAACTTCACTTGCTGCCCTCGCTGAAGGCGGCAGCGACGGCTTTGCGCTGGATCTTGCCTGTTGCGGTGCGCGGAATCGTTTCGACGATATGGATCTTCTTGGGACGTTTGAAGTCCGCAAGCCGTTCCTTGCAGAAGGCGAGGAGATCGGGTTCACTGGCGGCGCCTTTCAACACAACAGCCGCTGCGACTTCTTCTCCCCAGGTTTGATGCGGCACACCAAAGCTGACCGCTTCCGAGATGCAGGGATGGGCCAGCAGGACCTCATCGATTTCGCGCGGCGAAATCTTTTCACCGCCGCGGTTGATGAGTTCCTTGATTCTCGCTGTGAGTTGAAGGTAGTTGTCCGCATCGAGGATTCCCTGGTCTCCGGTTCTGAACCAGCCTTTCGTGAACGCGGTCGCGTTCGCCTCGGGGTTGTTCTCATAACCTTCGATCACGTTCGGACCCTGAATGACGACTTCGCCCGCCGTGCCCGTAGGCAGCAGATTGCCTTCCGTGTCCATGATGGCGATCTTGACGCCCGTTCCCGGCCCGACGGATCCCGGCTTTCGTGCTGCCGGAGGCAGCGGGTTCGAAGCCATCTGATGAGAGGCTTCCGTCATACCGTACGCCTCGAGAACCGGCGCGCCGAACGCCGCTTCCAGGTTGTGCATCATCTCCGGCGACAGCGCGGCGCTGCACGAACGAATGAAACGGAGATTCTCCGCCCCTTGCGGTCTTTCCGAAGTGGCTCTGGCCAGCAGCAGCGAGTGAATGGTGGGAACTGCCGAATACCACGTCGCGCGTGTGTCGCGAACGGTTCGCCAAAACGAGAGGGGATTGAACTTTGACGGAACAACAACCGTTCCTCCTGAAGCAAGTGTTGCGAGCGTTGACGCAACAAGGCCGTGAACGTGAAATAGCGGCATTGCGATCAGCGCGACATCAGTGGGGCCCAGGTCGTACGTCTTTATGATGTTCTGTGCCGACACGGCGAGATTGCGATGTTTCAACGGCACACGCTTCGGCCGCCCGGTGCTGCCGCTGGTGTGGAGAACAAGCGCGATGCCGTCGGAATCGGGTGGGCCAGCGGTTTTGGTCCGCGACGAGGGCGTGATCTTCACTTCTCCGTTGTCTACCGTAGCCACAACGACTGGAATCTTCCGTTCCTCAGCCGCGCGCCGCGCATCGTCCCCGCCCTGGGGCGGCACGACGAGGAGTTTGGCATTGGTGTCGTCCATGTAAAACGCGAACTCGTCGTAGCGATAACCAGGGTTTAGCGGCGCGGCAGTTCCTGCAACAGATGCAGCGAGGAAACAAACGATGGTGTCGAGCCCATTGGGCAGGGACATCGCCACACGGTCTCCCGGCACAATGCCCGCGCTCGCAAACGCATCCGCGACGGAAGCGACCTGAGCTCGAAGGCTGTCATAACTGACTTTGGTTCCGGTGTCCGGAAGAATCACTGCCGTGGCAGTCCCCGGCGCCTGCTGGATCAGATCAAGTAAGTTGTTCATGGTGACCGGGAAGATAACATAAAATGGCCGCGTTCCCAGCCGGTGTAAATCTTATGAACCTACGACGCATGGTGAAGCATGCAGGCTTTTTCGCAAGCCTGCTTTTCGTCTGTTCAACAGCCCTCGCTCAGACCCCTCAGGAACGCTTCGTCACAGTGAATGGTTTGCGTCTCCATTTCCTCGACTGGGGCAGCGAGGGCAGACAGCCGTTGATTCTGCTCCACGGCATCGGTCGTGTGGCGCGTACGTTTGATCATCTGGCTGCACACTTCAACAAAAACTATCACGTCATCGCTGTCGACATGCGGGGACACGGCGACTCGGGCTGGTCTGCGGAGGGTGCGTACCTTGTCGAGGACTACGTAAAGGATATCGAAGGTCTCGCCGCGCAACTCGGACTTCGCAACATCGTCATATGGGGCAACTCGACCGGAGGACGCGTCGCGCAGGTTTTTGCGGGGATGCATCCGGAACTGGTGGCCGGCGTTATTTCCGAAGATGTGGGTCCCGAACGGCCGAGAGAGATTGCGGACAGCGGAACAAATCGAATGCGGCAGGAGGACGAAAGGGGATGGGCGTCCGAGGAAGAACTGCTCGCACAATTGAAAGCTTCGAATTCGCGCACGAATCCGGACGTACTGGCGGCCTACGTAAAGTACGGTTCAAAGCGCCGGCCTGACGGCCGTGTGATATGGAAGCGCGATCCGAACATCGCGAAAGGCTTCGTGCCGACGGAGTTGTGGCGCTTCGTGCGTCAGATCAAAAGTCCCATCATCTACGTGCTGGGTGGCAGGAGCACAATCGTTCCCTCCACGACCCAGCAGCAGTTGAAGGACACGCTTCCACAGGTGCAGATTGTGACGCTGCCCGGACTGGGACACTATCCCAGCGAGGAGAACGCGAAAGATTTCCTGGTAGTTGTGGACAAGTTCCTCGACGGCGTCCGGCGGTGACCAGGCAAGTTGTGAGTTGTGAGTTCTGAGTTCTGAGTCAAAACAGCATTACTCAAAACTCAAGACTCAAAACTCAAAACCTACTTTACCAGCAGGATCTGTCCTGCGTAGATCGCCGTCTCATTAAGCTTGTTGAGTTCCATCAATGAACGGATCGATGTGCCGAAGCGTTGCGCGACTTCCCACAGCGTGTCGCCTTTCTTCACCTGGTATTTGCTTGATGCCGTGGTTGCCGGCTTTGCAGGCGTTGTTGCCGGTTTGGATTGCACGGTCGAGGCAACCTGTACACGCGGCTGGTCAATAACGAGTTCCCCGAAATATGTGGGGTAGTTCTCATAGACTTCCACAGCGGCAAGGAACTCCGCGTAGAAGTTCATCGAAGCGTAGCCGAAGACGGGTCCACGATAATCCTGGATGATCGTGGTTAACTCAGAGCCGTGCGATTTCTGTGCGCGCTGCATTCCGCCCCGGCCGTGGTTGTAAGCCGTAATTGCGAGGGGCCAGTTGCCGAGGGCCTTGTGATTATCGCGAAGCAGGCGTGCGGCGGCGTTGGCGGCTTTTGCCGGATCCAGTCTCTCGTCCACCCGGCTGTTGATCCTGAGATAGAGTCGCCCGGTGCTCCTTGTGAATTGCCACATCCCAACGGCGCCCGCTTTGGAACGCACGTTCTGAAATGAAGATTCGACAAGAGGCAGCAATGACAGTTCTTCGGGAACGCCGGCTTTCCTGAAAATTTCGCGGAACTCCGCGACATGACGGCCAGACCTAACAATGCCGTCTCGGAACCGTTCCTTGATTCCCCGTTGCGTATGCACGTTGCTGATAAGGTCTGCGAGCAGAGAGTCGGTGAGAGTAATCCCGTGCGCCGCAATGGATTCCGCGATCTGCGTCGCTTCGGGGCTGAACGTCTCGGGAGACTGCAGGCTTAAGCGCATTTCTCGCAGAGTGTCTTTCACGGCCGTGACCTTCGCGGAGACGTCTCCGTCGCTTGCGACGCCGTAGATGAGGTTCACGCGATACAGGTCGTGGATGATGAGGTCATTTTCGCCATATTGCGTGAACACTTTTTTCCAGAAGTCCACACGCTGTTCCAGACCGGCGTTCGGAAGGTCTGGATTGGCTGCAAAGGCAGACGATACGGCGAACAGGCTAACCAACACCGGCAGAACCCGAAATCCAATCATCTCAACTCCCTGCACAAGACAAAATCGGCTGCTATCTTAGCACGAGGCCCCGGAAGGCAAATTGTCCTAACGTACTATTTAAGCTTCCGGATAACCGCCTGGGCGGCGACCAGCAAAGGATCCCAAAGGCTTCCATAGGGGGGCGAATAGGCGAGATCAAGCTGGGCGACATCGTCGACTGTTAGTCCTCCGGATATCGCTGTAGCTGCGACATCGATGCGCTTTGACACATCGCCGTAGCCGGCGGCCTGAGCTCCGAGGAGTCTGCGGTTTTCCCGGTCGACGATCAGCTTGATCCATACTTTGCGAGCACCTGGATAGTAAGACGCATGATCGTCCGCTTCGATTCGGGCCGAAGTAAAGGAAAGCCGTTCCGCAGAAGCCTCCCGCGACGACAGCCCGGTGCGAGCTACCGCTAAGTCAAAGATTTTCAAGACAGTTGTCCCCAGATCGCCGTAAAACTTGCTTCGCCGTCCGGCAAGGTTTTCCCCCGCGACCCGCCCTTGCTTCGCGGCCACGGTTCCAATAGCACTAAGGACTGGTCTCCGACGGATAGCGCACACACTCTCCGCGCAGTTTCCTGCGGCATAAACTCCGGGGATGTTGGTTTCCATGAACTCATCTACCGCAATGCCCCCGGTCAGGCCGATCTGAATTCCCGTGTCCTGGACGAAGTCGGTATTGGGGGCAACACCGGTGTCCAGAAGCACCAGGTCCGCGGGAGTCACGCCGAGACCTGACGCGGACTTGACGCCGTTTACCCGTCCGTCCTGGCCGACCAGGGCAAGGACGTTTGAGCTCGTCAAAACCTCAACGCCGAACCGCCGCAGTTCGAATTCGATAATCTGCGCGATGTCCGGGTCCACACCTGGCAGCACGTTTGGTTCACGCTCGAAAAGCGTGACTTTCTTTCCCAGGCCGCGAAGGCTCTCTGCGAACTCAAGGCCGGCATATCCGGCACCGATGACCGCGACCCGGCTTGCCGCTGTCAGCGGATCCAGAATTCTCAGGGCATCCTGGAGACTCAGAACGCTGAAGACGTTCTTTAGCTGAGTTCCCGGTATTGAAGGTAGCCGCGCTTTGACGCCGGTCGCGATAAGCAGCTTGTCAAAGGCGAACTCCATGGCCTCGCCCGTCTCCGTATGGACTGCTTCGATACGCTTTCTGCCCGGAACGATGCTGTTAACCTGAACGAGGTTGTGAACCTTGATCCCTCGGTCGTGCTCAAAAGTTTCCGGTGAGTAGCTGATCAATTGATCGGCGGAGACGATCTTTGCCAGCAGGTAAGGAAGGCCGCAGGTGCTGTAGGCAATGTGGGGCAGCTTTTCCAGCACGGTGATGTCCAGACGGGTGTCCAGTCGCTTGGCGCGCGACGCCGCGGTCAGGCCGGCGGCATTACCTCCGATAACAACGATCTTTGTCATCAGCGGTACTGTTCCCGGGCTGTGACCCAGGAGCCGGGATCCGTTTCACCACGGCGCTCAATGACAACGTAGTCCTGGTCGCTGTCATCGACCAACACGCCGGTCAGTCCTGCTTCGGCCACGGCCTGGCGGATCTCGTCGGGTGTATAGGCGGATTGAATGGCCTGCTCCACCTGCGAACGCATGGCATCACCAAGACGCTCGGTATGCTGCTGGATCTTGCCGATCATTTTCAGGCGATTCGGCCTGCTGTAATCACGGATTAAAACGGCTCCCTTCGGCTTCAGGACGCGGCCGACTTCTCGCAAAACGGCGACCACATTATCAAATCGGTGCAACGAACAGTCGGAAACGACGAGGTCGAAGTATGCACTTTTCAGGCGCATGTTACGAGGATCACCGACCTGAAAGACCGCTCGCTCAGTAAGTTCCCAGGCTGTCGCCGTTTCTCGCGCCCGTTCAATCAGCGGCCCCGAAGTGTCCAGGCCCATCGCTACCACGTTTTCGTTTTGCCACACGATCTTCAACGCGATCAAGCCGACCCGGGTACCGACATCAAGCACGATCCCGCTTTCAACGCCAAGCGCAAGCGCGCGAGACGCAAACTCGTCCTCCAGCCTGCCGGAATGCTCGCGCGTACGTGACTCGATGAATGCTTGAACGTCTTCGGAAGAAATGTCATCCGGGAACGGTAGTCGGCTGGGATAGACGAGCGGATGCCAGATGCTGCCCATCGCCGGTCACTCTGCCGGCGAAGTCGACTGCAACCGTTTCTCGAGCTCCTGCATCAGCACGCTGTGCTCGACCATGTATTTCGCTTCGCGAAAAAAAGCCTGAATGTTGAAGAACAGAGCCAGGATCGACAGCGCCAGATGGACCCATGACGGAATCAGTTTCGTGTGCACGCCTCCGCCAAGAATCATTGTGGCCATCGTGAATAGCATCGCCCAAAGCGCCGGCGGGAATACGCGCGCTTTAAAAACCTTTGTGCGCTGGACAAAACCCTCTGTGATCGAATGGCTGATTACCAGATCCTTGACCTGTTTGCCGGTTCCAATGAAGTAAAACATGGTCATGCTCTGAGCGAGCGTGACAAGAAAGGTTGCAAACAATCCGAAAAGGATGTGCTGTTGAAGATTTGCTCGCCCGTCCATCGTGAAGCCAAGATAGACCGAGATGCTGAAACAAATTATGGACAATAGAGTCGTCGTCAATAATCCGATTACCATTTCACGTCGATTCTAACAGAAGATGGGGGTATCTCCTTTTGACACTGCCCGAGCTCGCGAGACAGTCTGTTACGGACTACATCGTGAATCCCGAATTCACTGAGGCCTCCCTGTTCTTTGAGGACGGCAGTTTTCTGCAGTTTGTGCATAAGGCCCGTGATCAACGCTGGGCCAGACCTTCAGCGGACGACACGATTGCGGGCCGGGTGTGCCAGGGCCTCCGCCAATTTCGCCTGAATGCGAAGCATCTCCAGTTGTTCTTCGAAGACGATGATGTGGAGTTCTTCGCCCGAACGTCTGAGGCCTGACCATCAGAGAATCCCGTTGATCCAACTCTGCTGAAAACCGACGGGGTCGGACTTGCGCCCGGGCGGGTCTGCACACTCGTAGTGCGTGACGATGTTCCGGATGGGATGCCGCAAGACGATCGCTTTTAACAGGCGCCGCATCGCCTCGATTTGTTCAGAGGGAAACGGATCGATCCCGTCATTTAAATTCACGAGTTCAATCCCGATCGAGAAGTCATTCACTCTTTGGCGGCCGTCTCTCATCTTTGATTGGCCGGCATGCCACGCGCGCAGACGTTCGGGCACGTGACATACGACAGTTCCGTCTCGATCGATTGTGTAATGTGAGGACACGCGGTTTCCCGCGTCCGAGAACCTGGCGACGACTTCGTCGATCGTGTTTAGAACGGTCGCGTGTAGAACAACGGTATCGACGACGATGCCTTCGGGTCGGGAATCGCAGTTTGGCGACGGACGTACGACCGGTAACAGTTCATCTCTTTTCCGTTCGCCCACGAAAACGTAGTAACACCACAATCCACCAAAGGCCTTTCGTGTGACACAGCTTAGAGGGTGGAAGACTGAAGACAGCCGCTCGATGTACGGTCGGCGGATTATCACGTGGTTCCGACGCATCCAGCGCTC